>DATGQR010000172.1:0-9624 GCA_035304105.1 Thermomicrobiales bacterium
CGGTGGCTACGAAGCGGCGCGGCTCGGCTCCGGCCAGCCGCGCCTGCTTTACCAGCCCCGCAAAGCCCAGCCCGACCGCCTCCAGCGCCGCCCGGTAGATGGTGGCAGCCGGGAAACTGCGCGCCAGCGCCTCCTCGGCAGAGACGCCGGAACTGTCCGGAAACAGCCGCAGCCGCAGTCCCTCGGCGCCGACTGGGACTGTGGCCGCCTGGGCCGCCAGCTCCTCGTGGCGCGCTGGCGGGACCGGTTCGTCACGCCCGTCGATCGCGCTCACGACGCGGTCGAGCAAGCGCGACAAGTTCGGCAGGTCGCGCACCAACGCCCAGCGGCCGCCGGTGATCGCGTAGCCGAAGCGCCGAGGCAGGCGCGGTCCGTTAACCAGCCGCAGCACGCCATTGGTGCCCAGCGTCAGGCAGGCGTCGCCTGGCTCGATCGCGCCAGCGCCGATGCTGGCCGCCGCGCCGTCGTGCGTCCCGGTGATGACCGGCGTGCCGGCCGGCAGGCCCAGCTCGCGCGCCGCCTCATCCAGTAGCGGGCCAATCGTCGCCGTGTCCTCCACGACCTCGGGGTAGGCCGCGGCGTGCAGGCCGCTCAGCTCCCAGACGATGTCTGGCCAGTGGTCCTGCACCGGCCCGCCGGCGTGGCTGGTCGCCCAGCGGCCGGTCAGGCGATCCAGCAGCCAGCTCTGGAGCGTCCCGGCGCGGTGGATTCGGCTCCACTCATGGGGCCGGTTGCGCCACAGCCAGCGCGTGTTGCCGATCAGGTCGATGCCGTAACCATAGGCGAAGGGATCCTCGTCGCGCCAGAAATGCGAGGCATAGCAGGCGTCGATTTCTTCCCGCCCGACGCGCGCCGCCACCTCGGGCTCGAGCCCGATCGGCTCCCCGGCGCCGTCGAGCCAGATGCCGGGCGCCTTGCGCGTCGCGATGGCGATCGCCGCCAGCGGATCGCCCGACCTGGACTCTAGCGCCCTGGCGATCGAGAGCCGCACGGCGCGCCAGATTCGCTCCAGCGCGGCCGCGTCGTGGCCGAAGATGCGTTCCTCGCGCACCCACTCCTCGCCCGTGCCGTTGACGCGGCCGGTCGCGTCGATCAGCGCGGCCTTACACCAGCTCGATCCCAGGTCCACGACGAGGACTTCTTGCCCGCTTGCCATCGGCCATCCTTCCAGACGCGACAAGCATACGGCCGGTTCAGCGTGCCTGTACCGATCCTCGTCCGAATGCGAGAATTGCCGGCACGCGGCGGTAGCCCGTATGGAGGAGGCGGCGCGTGTCCGGGGGCAGATCCACCGAGAGGTGGATTCATATCGACATACGCGAGGGCGAAGCGGACGGTGAGGTCGAAGCCTTTCTCGACCGCGAGTGGGAGGCATACCACCGCGATCAGGGCCACGATCTGAGCGTCGACTGGTCCCCGAGACCGCTTCTTCTGACCGCCCGCGACGACACCGGCCGGCTGGTCGGGGTCGCTCAGGGACGCATCAGCGCCGGCATTGGTCATCTGAGCGAGTTGATCGTCGCCGCTCCCGCCCGCGGCCAGGGCATCGGCGGCCGGCTGTTGGAAGCGTTCGAGGCGCGTTGCCTGTCGACCGGTTGCCACAAACTCACCATTCACACCGACTACGATGGACCGGCGCACCACTTCTATCGCCAGCGCGGCTGGCTGGATGAGGCGGTCTTTCACCGCGATCGTGGCGGCCGCGATTTCGTCCGGCTCTACAAGTTCACCGACGAGTAGGCATCGAGAGAGGACCCCCAGCATGTCATTCCGGCGCATCCCGAAAGAGATCGATCCCCGCCGCCCGCCCAAGCGGCGCCAGTCGAGCGATGCCTCCGAGCAGGGCGGCGAGGCGCGCTCCTACGGCCAGTACGTTGACACCACCGCCGAAGAGATCGAGGAGTTCGAGGACTTGACCGGAGAGGTCGCGCGCGAGGGTGATTCGGGGCCCGCGCCGGCCCAGCGGCCCCGCGAAGGTCACGACGTGGACGAGGAGCGCGAGGAGTTCGAGGAACTGGCGGGGGAGCCGCTGCGTGAAGATGGTGAAGCATAGCCCGCCGTCGGCCGGCTTTGACACCGACTTCGACTACGTTGAGCACCGTCCCTACCCGCTGGCCTCTGGCCCCTGGGTGATGGGCCAGCGCTGGCACGATCTGCTCTTCGCCCATTGGCGCTTCGAGCCGGAAGAGATCCAGGCACTCCTGCCGCCCTCGCTGACCGTTGACACCTTTGACGGCTTTGCCTGGCTCGCCGTCGTGCCCTTCGTGATGGCCGACGTGCGCCTGCGCGGCTTCGCCCCAATTCCGCGGCTCTCCGGCTTCCTGGAGCTCAACGTGCGCACCTACGTCCGCAGCGGAGACCTGGCCGGGGTCTACTTCTTCAGCCTGGATGCCGAGCGATGGCTGGCCGTGCGCGTCGCCCGCTACGGCGCGGCGTTGCCCTACTTTGACGCCCGCATGGCGCTGCGCCGGCGCGCAGATTGGATCGGTTACCGCTCGCGCCGCACCCATCGGGGCGCCCCAGCGGCAGAGCTGCACGCCTACTACCGCCCCACCGGGCCTGTCGAATTTCCTCGACCGGGAAGCCTGGAGTACTTCCTGACGGAGCGCTACCGCCTGCTGGCCGCGCGCAAGGACGGTACGCTCGTCAACATCGAGATTCATCACCCACCCTGGCCGCTCCAGCCGGCCCAGTGCCATATTGAGCGCAACACGATGGCTGATTGGCTTGGCTTGCAGCTCGACCGCCCGCCGGATCACTTGCGCTTCGCGCGCTTCCAGGACGTCCAGACCTGGTGGCCGCGGCCGGTCGAGCCGCCCGTCGAAGATCCTGGCAGGAGAAGGGGACCCGTTTGATGCGCACGTTTTGGATCGACACCGATACCGCGTCCGACGACGCCGTCGCGATCGTGATGGCCCTGCGCTGGCCCGACGTGAAGGTGGCCGGTATCTCGGTCGTCAATGGTAACGTCAGCCTCGCGCAGGCCAGTGTCAACGCGCGCTATACCGTCGAGCTCTGCGAGGCGGACGTGCCGGTCTACGAGGGCGCCGACCGTCCGCTGGTGCGCGAGGTCGTGGATGCGACCTTCTTCCACGGGACGGACGGCATGGGCAACATGAACTACCCCGAGCCACTGACCGCCCCGCAACCGCAGCACGCCGTCGACGCCCTGATCGACGCCGTTCGCGCCGCGCCGGGCGAGATCACCCTGGTCACCCTCGGCCCGCTGACCAACATCGCGTTGGCGATCCGCAAGGCTCCGGACATCGTCGAGAAGATCCCGATGACCTACGTCATGGGCGGCGCGGCGGCCACGCTCGGTAATATCACCCCGGCCGCCGAGTACAACATCTGGGTGGATCCCGAGGCGGCCCACATCGTCTTCCACTCCGGCCTACCGATCCTCATGGTCGGCGCGGAGCACTCGCGCGACGATGCCAACCTCAACGACGACGACATCGCTCTGGTGCGCTCGTTCGACACGCCGCTGGCCCACTTCACGATTGACATCAACCTCTTCGCGCTGGAGGCCAATCGCCAGTGGTTCAAGGAGTCGGGTATCGGCCTGCCCGACCCGGTCACGATGGCCATCGCGCTGGATCCCAGCGTCTGCACCCGCCGCTCGCGCCACTACGTCGACGTCGAGATCCACTCCGACGTCACCCGCGGCATGACCGTCGTCGACGCCCGCAACGTCCTGAAGCGCCAGCCCAACGTCGAAGTCTGCTGGGAAATCGACGTCGCCCGCTGGAAGGAGACCCTCTACCAGACCATCCGCTGAGCGCGATCTCGCCTATCGACCGCACCAATCGCGTCTTCCGGACCTAGTGGTCCCCCTGCTGAGGGACCTAACTGACGCCCGGAGCGAACGGGAAAGACCCACGCACATTCGACGGGATAGACATCCGCTTGGCTCCCGTAGGGGTGGAGCGGTTTCAGCGGATGACCAGGTGATTTGCAGGTTCGGGATACGCCTTGCTGCGATTGGGGTCGATGGGCGGATCCGAGTTGCAGAGCAGCCTACAGGAGCGATGTCTGCCAGCTGCGCTCGACGGCCACCGGTTCCAGAAGGTCGGCCATATCGTGGCGTGGCAGGGCGCGGGTTGGGAGGCCGATGCCGCGGCTCCCGAGGGCGCTGCCCACCGCGCCCACCGCCGTCGGTGGGGTGTTGTTGTTCTCCGAGAGGTGTGCCAGCCAGAGCGTGTGGACTTCCGGCGTCAACGCGTCGCAGAGTATCTGGGCGCACTGGTCGTTACTCAAGTGACCGCTCCCGCCGCGGATGCGCTGCTTCAGGAACGACGGGTAGCGTGAGTGACGTAGCATGCGCTCGCAGTAGTTGGCTTCCAGCACCACGATCGTCGACTCGCGGATCGCGTCGTTGACCGTCGGGTCCGGCGCGCCCAGGTCGGTGAAGAGCGCGATCCTCTCCGTGCCGGCATCCACGAGGAAGCCGAACGGCTCGCGCGCGTCGTGGGCCACCGGCACTGGCGTGATCTCAACGCTGCCGATTCGTTCCGGCCGCGCCGCCCCGAGCGTTACCCAGTCCGTCTCGCGGCCGATCTCGCGCAGCGTCCCGTCGCTGGCATAGACCGGACACTGCTCGTAGCGCAGGAGCGATTTGAGTGAGCGGATGTGGTCGGAGTGCTCGTGGCTGATGACGATCGCGTCCAGTCTGCCGGCCGCGCCCAGCTCGCGCAGGCCGGCCCTCAGCCGGCGGATGCCGATGCCGCAGTCGAACAGGATGCGCGTCTCGCCCACATCGAGCAAGAAGGCGTTGCCGCTGCTACCGGAGCCGAAGGAGTGAAAGCGCATCAGAGGGCGTGCTCGGCGTGGAAGATGGCCCGCCCGACGCGCACCATATTCGAGCCCTCCTCGACGGCGACCAGGAAATCGTTGGTCATGCCCATCGAGAGGATGCTCAGGTCGTGCTCGGCGTACTGGTCCTGAAGGCGGGTTGCCAGCTCGCGCAACTCGGCGAAGACCGGGCGCGTGTCCTCCGGCTCGGCATAGTAAGGCGCCATCGTCATGAACCCGCGCACGTCCAGGTTCGACAGCCCCAGGACATGCTCGAGCAGCCGCGGGGCGTCTTCAACGGTCGTGCCGTGCTTCTGCTCCTCGCGCGCCACATTGACCTGTACCAGGACCGGCTGGACGACGCCGCTGATCTCGGCGCGGCGGTTGAGCGTGTTGGCGATCTCGATGTCGTCGACCGAGTGGACCAGCGCGAAACGTCCCGGGATGGCTGCGATGTTCTCGCCCCGCAGCGGGCCGATCATGTGCAGGATCATGTCGTCCGGGATGTTCTCGGCAAACTTCTCCAGCGCCATGTCGACGCGGTTCTCGCCGAACTCCTTGAGGCCGGCGGCGTAGGCGGCGTTAACCGAGGCCCTGGTCACCGTCTTCGAGACGCCGATCAAGCGCACGTCCTGCCCGGTGCGCCCGGAGCGCCGGGCGGCCTCATCGATCATCTGGCGAATCTTGGCGATCCGTTTGCCCAGGCCGGTATCCAGCGACGGATGGTAGGTGCCGGTCATGCCTGCCACGTCCTCTCGATCAACCCCACCGCGCGGGCGGTCAGACGAGTTGCGCGACCATAATCATACGCCCTCGGGCGCGTTCTCCGGCCATCGCCGCGCGGTGCGAGAAGTAGCGCTCGGGCCGGCAGCGGGTACACTCCCCGGCCGCCTCGATCTTGCTGTCGGGTACCCCGGCCGCGCGCAGCACCAGACGGTTTGCCGCCCAGAGGTCGAAGTGCGGGCGCGGCTCGCGGCGGGCCACCGCGGCCTCCCAGCCGGAGATCCCGGAGCCGGCCCAGGCATCGATGACTTCATTGCCGACCTCGTAGCAGCAGGCGCCGATCGACGGCCCGATCCCGGCGTGGAGCGCGGCGGGGGCCGTTCCGAACTCCCGTGCCATCAGTTCGACCGCTCGTGCCGCGATGTGAGCAACCGTCCCGCGCCAGCCGGCGTGGACCAGCCCCAGCGCGTGGTGCTCCGGGTCGTAGAGCAGGATCGGCGCGCAGTCGGCGACGATTGTGCCCAGCGCGACCTCGGGGCAGGACGTCACCAGCCCGTCGCTGTCCGGGATGGCGTCGAACTCCGGAGGCTGGCCCCGGCCGCGGTCGGCCGCGGTTACGACTGACACGCCTGCACCGTGGACCTGGCGGCCCAGCGTCAGGGCCTCCGGCTCGAAGCCCGCCTCGCGCAAGAACAGCTCGCGGTTCTGGCTGATGTGCTCGTAGTTGGTGCCGCGCGCGTAGGCGATGTCGCCTTCCGATGGCAAATCCGGCCGGCGCCACGACATCGCGTGGCGCAGCGGAAAGCCCTGGAACGTCTGGAACTGAAAGCGCACCCCGACCTCGCTAACGCCGTTGGGCTTCCTCAAGGATGATCTGGTCGACTACCAGCTCGACCGGCGCGCGGTCGTCGGTGAAGACCATCGCGTCGCCACTCCAGCGGCGCGGGTTTCCATACTGGATCGATGAGCGCCCGACCGCCTGTAGGATCGAGCCCGACGGCAGGTTCTCGATGTTCTCGTAGAACGCCTCGACGCTGGACTCGCCGTTGACCCCGATCACCATCGTATTGTTGAAGTCCTCAACGTCGATCAAATAGACGTCGTCGAAGACCGCGTCCATCGTCGCGGCGATCACTTCGACCAGCCGGAAGTCCTCGCTGGTGCGGCCCGCATTGACGATCGCCACGCCGTCTTCGTTCAGGTGATCGGCGACCGCCTGGAAGAACTCCTTGGTCGTCAGGTGGAAGGGGATGTAGGGCTGGCGGTAGGCGTCGATGCCGATGACGTCATACTGCTTGTCGGTCTTCTCCAGGTAGTAGCGCCCGTCGGCCACGACGACGTTGAGGTTCGGCTCGTTCATGTTGAAGTACTCGCGGCCCACGTCGACGATCTCGGGGTCGATCTCCACCCCGTCGATCGGGATTGGCCCGTAGACCTGGGTGAACTGGTGTGAGACGGTACCGGCTGCCAGGCCGATCATCAGCAGGCTCTCGACGTCCTCCGGAGCGGTGTCGGGCTGGAAGTAGTTGCCGATCATGAAGTAGTCCCACGGCCCGCGCGTCAGCGGCTCGTCGGGGTTGTAGATCGAGTGGATCGCGTGGCCCTCGTTGAGCACCAGCAGGTGCTCGTTGCCGCGCTCCAGCACCTGGATGTAGTTGTAGGCCGACTCGCGCTCGTGAATGACTCGCGAGTTGCGGTACTGCGCCGGGCGGATCAGCCCGCCCTGGTCGACAAGCGGCAGGGCGATCGCGAACAGCAGCACGGCCACACCGAAGATCATCTGCTGGCGCTTGCCGGTCGCCAGCAGCGCGATCATCGAGGGTATGAGGATCGCCAGCGAGAGCACCAGGAACGAGTCGCGCGTGCCCAGCAGGGGGATCAGCACGAAGGCCGGCAGCAAGCTACCGAGGATCGAGCCGACCGTGCTCAGCGCGTAGAGCGAGCCGGCCGTGTTGCCGGCCCGCGAAACGTCGGCCGTGCGCAGCCGCACGGCGAAGGGCGAGATCATCCCCAGGCAGGTGATCGGCACCGCGAACAGCAGGATCGTGCCCAGCAGCGAGCCGTAGAAGACGCCCACGTTGACGTCGTCGAAGGCGTCGATCGAGAGCCGGAGGATCGGCCGCGCCAGGAACGGCGTGAAGGCGATCGAGCCGCCAGCGATCATCGTGATCGTGTAGAGCACCTCCGGGCGCGGCCAGCGGTCGGCGATGCGGCCGCCGAGGAAGTAGCCGATTGTCAGGTAGAGCAGCGTCAGGCCGATCAGGTTGGCCCAGATGAAGGTCGACGAGCCGAAGAACGGCGCGATCAACCGCGACGCCGACGTCTCGACCGCGATGCTGGAGATGCCTCCGGCGAAGACGACGGCGCCGAGCACCTTCCCCAGTGGGTCGATCCCAATTCGGTTCCCGACGGCGACGTGGTCCGCGGTCTGTCCCGATGCGCTGGTCAAGAGTGGCGCTACTCTCCGTATCGCTCGAAGCTCACCGGCACGTCGAACAGCACCGGCTCGTCGAGGTCCCGCGTCTCCTTGAGCGCCGCTGCCAGCTCCTCCGGCGATTCAGGCCGGAAGGACTTCATCCCGTAGGCGTCGGCGATCTTGACGTAATCCGGGTTGACCAGGTCGACCGCGATGAAGCGCCCCGGGTAGGTGCGCTGTTGGGCCGCCTTGACCGCGCTGTGGGTGCCGTCGTTGAAGATCACTATCTGGACCGGGATGCGGTGGTGTACCGCCGCGCCCAGTTCTTCGAGCGTGAACTGGAAGCCGCCGTCGCCGGCGATCGAGACGACCTGCTTGTCCGGGCAGCCCACCTTCGCGCCCAGCGCGGTCGGCATGGCCGAGCCGAGCGTGCCGAACCCGCGCGGGAAGAAGTAGCTGCGCGGCTCGTAGACCGGGAAGTAGCGAACGGCTTCGTAGGCGAGCATCGTCATATCATTGACGAGAATCGCATCGCGCTCCATGCCGTCACGCAGCGCCTGGATGTAGGGCAGGTAGCGCGCCGCGCGCTCGTCGGCCGGCTGGAGCAGCTGCTCACGAACCGCCGCGACCTCCTCCTCTGCCCAGCGGCTCTTGGGGCGGCTCCCGGCCGTGACACGCTCGAGCAGCGCCTGGAGGCTGGCGGCCGCGTCCGCGACGATGCTGACGGTACGCTCGTAGCGCCCGACTTCGTGCTCGTGCGGGTCGACGTCGATATGGATCAGCTTCTGCGGCAGCGGCATCGTCCACTCGCCAGTCGTGCGCACGCCCAGGCCGGTGCCGACGGCGATCACCAGATCGCTGCCCTCCATCAGCGGCACGGTCGGGTTGTCGGCCGACCATCGGTAGCCGAACGCGCCGGCGCAATAGGCGTGGTCGTAGGGGATCGCGCCCTTGCCGGTGACCGATGTGATGACCGGCGCGCCCAGCTCGGCGGCCAGCTCGGCCACCAGCGGAGCGGCTGTCTCCGTGGCTGCGCCGCCGCCGGCAAAGATCATCACCCGCCCGGCTTCGGCGATCAGTTTGGCGGCCGCGTCGATGGCCTCGGCCTGCGGCTGGACGACCTTGTAGTCCGCCCTGTGAATCTCCGGCGCTTCGATCTTCTCGGCCAGCAGGTCGAGCGGGATCTCGAGATGGACGGGACGGGGGCGGCCGGACATCATCTCTTCGAGTGCTCGGGCAACCAGCTCCGGCAGGTCTCCGGCCTCCATCGCGCGCTCGTTCCATTTGGTGATTGGGCGCATGAAGGCCATCTGGTCGGTCAGCTCGTGAAGGTTGCCGACCATCTTGTCGAGATGGCGGCGTTCCTGGTTGGTGGCGATGACGAAGACTGGGGCCGAGTCAGCGTAGGCCTGGCCCACGGCGGTTGCGACGTTGGTCAGTCCCGGGCCGGTCACGATCAGCGCGACGCCGGGCTTGCCGGTCGCGCGCGCGTAGCCGTCGGCCATGTAGCCGGCGCCCTGCTCGTGGCGGGCGAGAATATGCGTCAGCGACGGGTCCTCGATCAGGGCGTCGTAGATATCGAGCGTGTGCACGCCCGGAATGCCGAAGACGACGTCGACGCCGTTAGCTTTGAGCGCCCGCACGACGGCGTCGCCGCCCCGGATCTTCGTCGCTGCCGCGGTACCAGTCAT
>DATGQR010000173.1:0-6363 GCA_035304105.1 Thermomicrobiales bacterium
AGCCGCGTGTGGGACGTGACGGGGCAGGCCGGCTATCCGCGATTCCTGCTGGACTTTGACCGCATCCGCGAGGCGGCCGCCGGTGGCTCGACGCCGGCGACGGCGCCGGTGAGCCTGCTGTTCGGGCTCAAGGCGGCCTGCGACATGATGGAAGCTGAGGGGCTCGAGAACCTGTACCGGCGCCACGAGGAACTGGCGGCGTATACTCGAGACGGTCTGAAGAAGTTGGGGCTGGAGCTGGTCGCCGAGGAGGGCTATCAGTCGCCGACGGTGACGGTGGCCTGGGTGCCGGAGGGCATGACGGCGAGCCAGATTCAGCGCGCGATGATCGACCGGCACGGCATCTACATCGCCACCGGCCAGGCGCACATGAGCGACAACGCGATCCGCATCGGGCACATGGGCTGGACGCAACAACCCGAGCTGGAGCGCACGCTGGAGGCGCTCGACGACGTGCTGGAGCGCGTGCCGTCGGTCGCGGACTAGCGGACCAGTCGAACGCAGAAAAGCTAAGGGCCGGCGCCCGTGCCGGGGTTTTCGCGTTGCCCGCCATAAAGTCGCGGTACTATAATGGGGAGACGGGCAGTTGTCTGTCGGGCACGGGCTTGGCCCGTTTTCGGGCCTCAGTGCGACTGATTCGAACATGAGAACGGTGGCGGGACGATCAGGATCGACCGCCGAAAGATCCCGAGGGAGATAGATCCACATTGGAAAACTCGAGCGAAGTTCAGAACCCCGGGCGGGTATTGATGGAGGAGATGCTCTCCGCTCCAGAGTATGAATTCCGTGCCCCCCAGTTCGGTGATGTCATCGACGGCACGATCACGCGCAAGGATCGGGACGAGCTCCTCGTCGATATTGGCTCGAAGTCTGAAGGGGTCATCTCGGCGCGGGATTTTTCGACGCTGACCGAAGAAGAGTTCGAGGAACTCGAAGTCGGCGATAAGGTCCTCGTCTTCGTCACGCAACCGGAGAGCCCCGACGGCATCATTGGCCTATCGATCGACCGCGCGCGCCAGGAGAAGAGCTGGCGCAATCTGCAGGAGCGGTACGAGAACAACGAGGTCATCGAGGCCGAGGTCGTCAATTACAACAAGGGCGGCCTGCTGGTGAACCTGGACGGCGTGCGTGGCTTCGTGCCCGCCTCACAGGTGACCGAGATCACGACGGGCGACGAGCAGCAGAAGCAGGCCGAGATGGCGCGCCTGATCGGGCGCACCCTGCAGCTCAAAATCATTGAGATCAACCGCAATCGCAACCGGCTGATCCTCTCGGAGCGCCAGGCGCTGCAGGAGCGCCGCGACGAGATGAAGGAGAAGCTGATCGAGGAGCTGACCGAGGGCGAGATCCGGCGCGGGCGCGTGTCGAGCATCTGCGACTTCGGTGCCTTCGTCGACGTCGGTGGGGCGGACGGACTGGTCCACCTTTCCGAACTCTCCTGGAGCCGCGTCAAGCACCCGAGCGAGGTGCTCTCGGTCGGCGACGAGGTCGACGTCTACGTGCTCGGCATCAACCCGGACGAGCGCAAGATCGCGCTGTCGATCAAGCGCACCCAGCCCGAGCCGTGGAGCTGGGTGGCGACGAAGTACGAGGTCGGCCAGCTGGTGCTGGGCACGGTGACGCAGCTCGCCAACTTCGGCGCGTTCGCGCGCATCGAGGACGGCATCGAGGGTCTGGTGCACGTCTCAGAGTTGTCTGACGCGCGCGTCGAGCACCCGCGACAGCTGGTCCATGAGGGCCAGGAGCTGATCTTGAGGATCATCCGGATCGACCCGCAGCGGCGCAGGATGGGCCTGAGCCTGAGGCGCGCGCTGGAGGCGACGGATGAAGAGGTCGCGATGGCGCTCGGCCCTGAGTACGTCGAGTTGAAGCACAAGCTGGCGGCCATGGAGCTGGCTCCGGAGGGTGGCGAAGCCGCCTCGCCGGACGACGACGAAGAGCTTGAGGCGGCGGACGACGAGACGCTGCCGGAGGCCGAGGATGAGAGTGGCGCGGTAGCCACTGCAGAGGATGCGTCCGAAGCGTCGGACGCGGCGCCCGAAGAGCCGGAGGCGGAAGCCGACGGTGACGACGCCGACGAAGAAGCTACGGCGTCCTGACCTTTTACGAAAGAAGTAAACGCGGCCTGCCGGGAACCCAACCTACCCAAACCGGCAGGCCGCGCCCCAAATCCTCGCAATTAACTACCGCTAGTCCGCATAATTAGAGTATTCAACGGCACTGCATCGGGACGCGCAGCGACGCGTCGCATGCGCCTCTCACCGCGTCCACAACGTATCTCAAATGGGATTCACATCCTGGATCTTTGGGATAAGATGTTAAGACCGGGTATGGCACACTGGGAACCGAAGCGGTGTCATCGTATCCGTTGGAGAGACGGCTATGGCTGACAAATTCGAGAAATTCACAGAACGCGCACGCAAGGTTTTGACGCTGGCCCAGGAAGAGGCGCAGCGTTTCAACCACAACTACATCGGCACCGAGCACCTGTTGCTCGGTCTGGTGCGTGAGGGCGATGGCGTCGCCGCTCGGGTGCTCAGCAACATGGGTGTCCAGCTGACCAAGGTGCGCTCGGCCGTCGAGTTCATCATCGGGCGGGGCGACTCCGGTGTCACCGGAGAGATCGGTCTGACGCCGCGCGCGAAAAAGGTCATCGAGCTGGCAGTCGATGAGGCGCGGCGCCTGAATCACCACTACATCGGCACCGAGCACTTGCTGCTGGGGCTTGTCCGCGAGGGCGAAGGCATCGCGGCAGGGGTGCTGGAGAGTCTGGGCGTCAACCTGGAGAAGGTGCGCGCGCAGGTAATGCAAACGGTGAGCCAGAACCAGGGCTACCAGCAGCAGAAGGCGAGCGCCAAGACGCCATACCTGGACGCGCTCGGCTTTGACCTGACCGAGGCGGCTCGCCAGAAGCAGCTCGACCCGATCGTCGGCCGCGAGAACGAAATCGAGCGGGTCATGCAGATCCTCTCGCGGCGCACCAAGAACAACCCGGCGCTGATCGGTGAACCGGGCGTTGGCAAGACGGCGATTGTCGAGGGGCTGGCGCAGCGCATCATCGCCGGCGAGGTGCCCGAACCGCTGCAGAACAAGCGCCTGGTGGCGCTCGATATCGGCGCGCTGGTGGCCGGCACCAAGTACCGCGGTGAGTTCGAGGAGCGCCTGAAGACGATTGTCGGCGAGGTCAAGGAGACCGGCACGATCCTCTTCATCGACGAGTTGCACACGCTGGTTGGTGCGGGCGCGGCCGAGGGCGCGGTGGATGCCGCGAACATCCTCAAGCCGGCGCTGTCGCGCGGCGAGGTGCAGACTATCGGCGCGACGACGCTGGATGAGTACCGCAAGTACATCGAGCGCGACGCCGCGCTGGAGCGACGCTTCCAGCCGATCCAGGTTCCGGAGCCGACCATCGATGAAACGATCCAGATACTACACGGCATTCGGGAACGCTACGAAGAACATCATCAGCTGAAGATTTCTGACGAAGCGCTGACGGCCTCCGCGATCCTGGCGGCACGCTATGTGACTGACCGCTTCATGCCGGACAAGGCGATCGACCTGATTGACGAGGCGTCGTCGCGCGTGCGGATGTACCGCTCGGTCTCGCCGCCCAGCTTGAAGGAAGCGATGCGGGGCCTGGAGAGCTTGCAGAGCGAGCTCGACGCCGCCGTCGCCAGCCAGGACTTCGAGATCGCGGCTGATCTGCGCGACCGCGAGCGCAAGCTCAAGATGCGCATCGCCGAGCTGGAGAAGGACTGGAAGGAAGAGCAGAGCAGCGACAAGCCGGAGGTGTCCGAAGAGGATATCGCCGAGGTCGTCTCGATGTGGACTGGCATCCCGCTGACGCGCATCGCGACCGAGGAGTCCGAGCGCCTGCTGCACATGGAAGAAGTCCTGCACGAGCGCATCATCGCGCAGGATGAGGCGATCAAGCAGGTCGCCAAGGCCGTGCGCCGGGCGCGCGCGGGCCTGAAGGACCCGCGCCGACCGATCGGCTCGTTCATTTTCCTGGGCCCGACCGGTGTCGGTAAGTCCGAACTGGCTAAGGCGCTGGCGGAGTTCATGTTCGGCTCCGAGGACGCGCTGATCAAGATCGACATGAGCGAGTTCATGGAGCGCCATGCCGTGGCTCGCCTGGTCGGTGCGCCGCCTGGCTACGTCGGATACGAGGAGGGTGGCCAGCTGACCGAGGCGGTCCGCCGCAAGAGCTACTCGGTGATCTTGCTCGACGAGATCGAGAAGGCGCACCCCGAGGCATTCAACATGCTTCTGCAGATCCTTGAGGACGGCAGCCTGGCCGATGCCAAGGGGCGGCGAGTGGACTTCCGCAACACGATCATCATCATGACCTCGAACGTCGGCGCGGAGCAGATCATGCAGCGCCAGGGCTTCGGGTTCGGCGTCGCCGGCGACGAAGAGGAGCGCGAGCGGCACGAGTACGACTCGATGCGCGAGCGTGTCCTGAGCCAGTTGCGGCAGGTCTTCCGACCGGAGTTCCTGAACCGTATCGACAACGTCGTGGTCTTCCACTCGCTCAACCAGCAGCAGATTCGCCAGATCGTGGACCTGCAGCTGGCGCGCATCCGCAAGCAGCTCGAGGAGCAGGAGATCACCATCGACTTCTCGATCGAGGCGATGGACCTGCTCGGCGAGCGCGGCTACGACCCGCAGTACGGCGCGCGACCGCTGCGACGTATCATCCAGAACCTGATCGAGGACCCGATCGCGGAGGGCTTGCTCGAAGGGCGCTTCTCCAGCGGGGACCATATCGAGGTCGATGTCGAGGACGACCTGCTCAAGATCGTCTCGAAGGCCAGCGTCGCGCCGGTCGGATAGCGCCGGGCACATACGATCGACATCCAGTGGGGGCGCGACTCGCGTCCCCACTTTCGTTTCAGCCGCCACCAGCCGCGATGAAGGGGTAGCCACGTGGCAAAGACGCGCAGCCTCTATGTATGCCAACAGTGCGGGCACCGCAGCAGCGGATACTACGGCCGCTGCCCGGAGTGCGGCAGCTGGGGCTCGATGGTGGAAACGGTCGAGCGCCCGGCCAGCGCGACCAATGGTCGGCCCAGCCGCCAGGGGCGCATCTCGACCGGCGACCCCAAGCCGATCACCGAGATCACCAGCGCCGAGATCAGCCGCCGCCCCGTGCCGATCGGCGAGTTCTCGCGGGTGCTCGGCGGCGGGGTTGTTCCGGGTTCGCTCGTGCTGGTGGGTGGCGATCCGGGCATCGGGAAGTCGACGCTCTTGCTGCAGTGTGCCGGCGGGTTGGCGACGGCCGATTCGACGGTGCTGTACGTGACGGCCGAGGAGTCGGAGCAGCAGGTCAAGCTGCGGGCCGAGCGGCTGGGTATTCGCGCGGATAACCTCTACCTCTATTCGGAGACGGAGATCGACACGGTAATCGACGCGGCCGAGCGCCTGGGGCCGGCGGCGATCGTCGTCGACTCGATCCAGACGGTTTTCAGCTCGGAGATCACCTCGGCGGCCGGGAGCGTCAGCCAGGTGCGCGAGTGCACGGCGCGGCTGATGAGCTTCGCCAAGACGCGCGACACGGCCGTCTTCATCGTCGGGCACGTCACCAAGGAGGGCTCGATCGCCGGGCCACGGGTGCTGGAGCACATGGTCGATGCCGTGCTTTACCTGGAAGGCGAGCGCTTCCACCAGTACCGCATCCTGCGGGCGGTCAAGAACCGCTTCGGCTCGATCGACGAGGTCGGCGTGTTTGAGATGGTCGAGAGCGGGATGCGCGAGGTCGCCAACCCGAGCGAGGCGTTCCTGCAGGAGCGCGCCGGCAACGCGGCCGGCTCGGCGGTGACCGTCACCGTCGAGGGCACGCGGCCGATCCTGGTCGAAGTGCAGGGGCTGACGGCGGATGCAGCGTATGGCAACGCGCGGCGGACGGCCAATGGCTTCGAGCTGAACCGGCTGCAGATGCTGGTGGCGGTGCTGGCCCGGCGGGTTGGGCTGAGCGTCAACGACCAGGACATCTTCGTGAACGTGGTCGGTGGTCTGCGGGTGCGCGAGCCAGCGGCGGATCTGGGCGTGGCGGTTGCGATCGCGTCCAGCTTCCGGGAGCGGCGGGTGCACCCGGGCACGGTGGTGGTCGGCGAGATCGGGTTGTCCGGTGAGTTGCGTTCGGTCGGTCAGTTCGAGCGGCGCCTGAACGAGGCCCGGAAGCTCGGCTTTGAGCGCGTCATCGCCCCGGCCGCGCTGGGCCGCGGGCTGGTCCGGCCGCCGGAGGGCCTGGAACTCGTGCGCGCCGCGACGTTGCGCGAGGCGATCGACCTGGCGGTGGAATCCTGATCCTTCGGTCATTGCAGGGGTGGAGCTTGTCTCCACCCGTTTTCGACCTCGGAC
>DATGQR010000174.1:0-2850 GCA_035304105.1 Thermomicrobiales bacterium
AGGTAGTGCCGGATGTCGCCGCGGCGACGCTGGACGACGTGCTCGGCCAGCTTACGCCGATGATGGGCGTTCTCCGGCCCGCTCAAGTCCTCGGGCAGATCGGCAAAGGCCGGATTGAGGAGGGTGAGCAGCGAGCGGAACGCCTCTTCCTTTCCGCTGTGCGGGGTAGCCGTCACCAGGATCAGGTGGCGGTCCGGGTCGTCGGCCAGGCTCTTGACGAGTGAGTAGCGCTGGTGGCGCCCGCCGCGCCCGGCCTCGCCCCAGGCGGCGGTGTGTGCCTCATCGACGATCACCAGTTCCGGGCAGGCGCGGATGAAGTCGGCGCGCCGGCGGTCGGACTTGATGTAGTCGATCGAGACGATCAGGTAGGGGTAGACCTCGAAGAGCGATTGGCCGACCCGCAGATTCCGTTCGAGGCGTGCGACCGTGCTCGGCAGCACCAGCTCAGCGTCGATGTGGAACTTGGTCGACAGCTCGCTCTGCCACTGCTCGGCCAGGTGTGGCGGGCAGAGGACCACCAAACGGCGCACCTCGTTGCGGTCGAGCAGCTCCCGGGCGATCAGGCCCGCCTCGACCGTCTTGCCGATGCCGACGTCGTCGGCGATCAGGAGCCGCACCGGGTCGAGCCGCAGCGCCATCAAGAGCGGGACGAGCTGGTACGGGCGCGGCTCGACGTTGATGTGGGCGAAGGAGCGGAAGGGCCCGGCGCTGGAGCGAAAGCCGAGCCGCACGGCATCTCGTAGCAGCCGCGCCGAGCGGTGATCACCGATCTGGTCCGGATCCGGCAGGTCGAAGCTGGCCGGTTCGACCGGTTCCAGCGGCAGGTAGATCCCGGTGACCTCGTCCTCAGTGCCGCCGAGCGGCCGGAGCACGAGCAAGTCGTCCTGAGATTCAGGCAGGACGACCCATTCGCGCCCCCGCGCGCGCACCAATGAGCCGACGGCGAACGTCCCCGCGGTCATTTCCCCTCCCCGAAGACGTAGGAGTAACGGTCGATGAGCTCGGCCCAGCTCTCTTCATCGTCGTCTGCGAAGCGGATCACGGTGTAGCCCAGATCTTCGAGCTTTTCCGTGATCTCAGCATCGCGCTTCTGGCGTTCAGGATAGCGGTGGTACGGCCCGTCGATGTAGATTGCGACCTTATAGTCTCCCTCGTAGAGGAAGTCGGGCCGGGTGCCGGCGGCTTCGATCAGTACCTGTGCCCGGTCGGGCAACCGGTGGCCGCGGCGCGCCAGGAAGTCGAGCCAGCGCCGTTCCAGGTCAGAACCGGCCAGCCGCGAGAGCCGTTCCAGGTGCTCGTCTCGCGAGAGCGGTCCTGGCGACGGCTCGACGGTCGACCTGGCGAGGCGCATCAGCACCTCATGGATCGACTGTCGATCGAGCAACCGGTGATCGCGCTGGTTGGCGTAGCTCATCAGGCAGTCGTAGCAGGCTGCCTCGCAGTCCTCGGTCGCCAGCGGCGCTCGCCGTCGATCGGCGCCGGTGTCGGGATCGAAGTGGCAGATCTCCAGCGCCGTCCGTGCGACGAAGGCGAGCGCGTTCGGGTCGTCCACGAGCCGGTGGAGCACCCCGGCGCCGCCTTCGGCCGACTCATAGAACAGCAGGGACTTGCGGTTGCCCTCATCGGGAAGCGGCTCGGCTGCCAGCTCGTTGTCTTCGAGCTGGTAAACCACCTGGATCGCGTTCTTGAGGGCCGACTGCAGCGACGCCATCTGGACGGCCGTGAGCGGCATCGCGGGCTCCAGGATGAGGGAGTTGCGGCGGTCCTCCACGTAGGGAATGACGCGGCGCGTGCGCGCGCTCATCGGGTCGGCGTCCGCCTCATTTGTCGCTCTCTCGTTGCGCTTGCCCCAGTAGCCACGCTCCACGTCCAGCACGAAGCCGTACTGGTTCTTCTGCTTGCGGCGCCGCCACCCGAGGTTGATCCGCCAGAGTGTCGCTGTGTTGCCGTAGGACAACTTCGCGAGCGTCTCGCCATCGGCAACCACGGTTCCCGTGCGGTATGACGGCTTGCCGTCGCGCTCAGCGAACCGGATGCCGGTGCGGATCTCATAGCCGAGCCGGAGGCGTTCCTCCTCGTCGGAGCTGATGCGGTCGCGCCGCTGGGTAGAGACGTTCTGCATGCGGAAGAGATTCAGCATCGGCGGGGGAAGTTCCGCTTTGCAGCGCTCACAGAGATCGGGGCCGGCGCCATTCTCCACGCTGTGGAGATAGCCGCAGGCGGTGCACTGCTTGACCGAGGTGGTCAAGACGTCGTCACCGTCGGTAACCGGCAGGATGACCTGGTTGATCTCGTAGCGCACCCCTTCGTGGTAGACGAACGCGCGCGGGCCAAACTCCGAGATGGCCAGGAAGCGCGGGCGCTGGAGGAACTCGTCCCGCTCCTGCCCGCGGATCGTGCGGCCGGGGATGAAGGCCGACAGCGGCAGGCGCGGGAAGCTGTAGCCGGGAAGGAAGCCCTCGCTGGCGAAGTAGCGGTAGGAGTAGAAGTCGGACTGCATCAGGCTGTCGGTCGAGAGCAGCAGGTCCAGTTGGGCCCGGGCTTCGCGCCTGAGCCGCTCGGCCGTTTGCTTCTCCTGGTGTGACCGTGTGGCGTCAAGCGTGATCCGGTGCTGCGTTTCGGCCTGCGTCCGCGCAGCGCGGTAGAGATCGCGCCAGCGGTTGGCCGCGCGGTCGAACTCTTGCACGATGCGGTTTATCACGTCGTCGAGCCAACCCGGCCGATACCAGTCGGACTGGTTCAACTGATCGGCGATGGTCGCCAGGATGCGCTCGGCCCGGCGGCGGGCGTGCTCGCGGGCAGCCGGGTTCTCCAAACCGTAGCGCACCGATTCCAGTAGCTCAAGGCTCG
>DATGQR010000175.1:0-6847 GCA_035304105.1 Thermomicrobiales bacterium
ACGCTCGCCGCCATCGATCCAGGGGATCACGAAGATCCGCTCGGCGTCGAACGGCTCTGAGAGGAAGCGCTCCCAGCGCTCGACCAGTTCGGCATGGCGCTCCATCAGGGCCGGGATGTCCGGTTCGTCAGCGGCGCGGCGGTCCCAGCTTGGTTCCTCGCCCATCAGGCGCGCCTGGTAGCTCGCTTCAGACGCGAGGTAGTGTCGCAACGTGGCGATGATGCTGCCGTAGGTTCCGTCGACGCTGGCGTCGAGCTGCTCGCCGGCCAGGTCGCGGCACGCTTCCAGGATCTCGCGAGTCGCCCAGGCGTTGTAGCGGAACAGGTCCATCAAGCCATCGTTCATGGGTCAACCTTTCGGTGGAGGGAACAGGTAATCGGTAACAGGGAACAGTGGGAGGCCTGTTCAGGTTACGAGCCCCCCTCAAGATTGTTCGTCGGCATCGCGGTACCGTGGGGCGCGGTTGGTGACCTCGGCGTAGTCGAGGGGGCCCATATCGGCGCCGTAGTCGGGCGGGTCGATGCCAAGCGAAGTCAGGATGGTGCAGATCTGCGAGCGGTGCTCGATGCCGTGGTGCAGCGCGCCGATCAGGAAGATGCCGGCTGGCACATCGCGGGCGCCGCCGTCATGCCAGGGGATCACGAAGGTGCGCTCGGCGTCGAAGGGCGTCCCGAGGAAGCGCTCCCAGCGTTCCTCCAGCTCGTCGACCCGCCGGGAGAGCTCGTCGAGATCGGCATCGTCGTCCTCGGCGCGTATGTCCCAACTCAGCTGCTCGCCGGTCAGGCGCGCGCAGTCCCAGGCTTCGCCCTGGACGATGTGGCGCAGCGTGTCGATGATGCTGCCGTAGGCGCCGACCGCGGTGGCGTTGAGCTGCTCGTCGGTGAGCGTGCGGGCCACGGCCAAGAGCTCGCGGGTGGCCCAGGTGTTGTATCGGAAGCCGTCGATCAATCCGTCGTTCATCGGTCAACCTTTCGGTAGGGAACAGGTAACAGGAAACAGGGAACAGGGAACAGTGGGGAGCGGCGGCGGGCCGCTCGGGCTGTTCGTGGGGTTCCCGTTGTTCGGCTAGAGAGGTGCGCCCGGCATGGCGTTAGTGGCCGCGCGCGTCGGAGCGTGCGCGGCGGCCGATGTCGGGCTCGGCTGGCGGATTGTCTAGAACGGCTTGACCGGGCTCATGTGCTCGTAGCCTCACGTTCATCCCGCGCCGGGGCGTCGGGGTGTGTGCTGGTGTTGATTGCGACCATCCTACCGCATCTGGTGGGTGCGCTCGCCACTCTGGTAGTATGTGGGCAGATTCGTTCGCTTCCACGAGCCACGCACGAGGAGAGACGCATGGGGCAGACGTTGAAGAACACAGCCTACGCCCGCTTCTTCAACGAAAGACCCGTGCATGGCAATCCTCAATCTCGGCATCCTGGCGCATGTAGACGCAGGTAAGACCACCCTCACCGAACGCATCCTTTACGAGACCGGCGTCATCGCCGCGGCCGGCAGCGTCGACAAGGGCACGACCCAGACCGACACGCTGGAGATCGAGCGTGCTCGCGGCATCACGATCAAGGCCGCCGTCGTCTCCTTCCAGCTCGGGGATCTGAAGGTCAACCTGATCGACACGCCGGGCCACAGCGACTTCATCGCTGAGGTCGAGCGCTCGCTGCGCGTGCTGGACGGCGTGGTGCTGGTCGTCTCGGCGGTCGAAGGCGTGCAGTCGCAGACGCGCCGGCTGGCCGCCGCGCTGCGGGCGGCGGGTCTGCCGTTCATCATCTTCGTCAACAAGATCGACCGGCTGGGCGCGCGCGGCGAACCGCTACTGGAGGAGATCACCCGGAAGCTCGGCGTGCGCCCCGTGCCGATGAGCCTGCCGGCCCGGCTGGGGGAGCGCGAAGCCAGCATGACTCCGGTGGATCGTGGCGCCCCCGCGTGGCTCGAAGCGCTCGCCGACCTGCTGGCAGAGACGGATATCGAGATCATCGAGGCGTTCGAGCGCTGCGGCGGCGAGCTGGAGCGGGGCTATCTGGAGGCGGCGCTGCGCGAGCAGATGCGTGGCGGCGACATCGCGCCGGTCTACTTCGGCGCGGCGATGACCGGGGCCGGTGTCCGCGAGCTGCTGGACGGAGTGCGCGAGTGGCTGCCGCCGGCAGGTGGTGCGGACGATGAACCGGCGCTCGCGCCGGTCTTCAAGATCACCCGCAAGCCATCGGGGGAGAAGATCGTCTATGTCCGGCTGATGAGCGGCAGGCTGGCGGTGCGCCAGCGGGTGATGATCCATCACCGCAACCGCTTCGGCGAGGTCGAGCTGGCCGAGGCGCGTATCACCGGGATCGACGGCTACCGGTCGAGCGGGGCCGAGCCGGTTCAGGTAGTGGGATCGGGCGACATCGCCGGGCTGCATGGCCTGCGGGACGCGCGCATCGGCGACCTGATCGGTGACGAGGCAGTCGATGCGCCGGAGATCGCGCCGGCGTTCCCGCTGCCGGCGCTGGAGAGCGTCATCCGCCCGGCCGATCCCGGGCAACTCACGGCGCTGCGGACTGCGCTGGAGGAGCTGGCCGAGCAGGACCCGCTGATCTCATTGCGGCAGCGCGACGACCTGGGCGAGATCTCGGTCCGGCTCTACGGCGAGGTTCAGAAAGAGGTCATGACCGAGACACTGGAACGCGAGTACGGCATCGCGATCGAGTTCGAGCCGAGCCGGATCATCTGCGTCGAGCGCCCGGCTGGCACGGGCGAGCACATCGAGCTGATGGGCGAGAATGGCAATCCGATCATGGCGACAGTCGGCATCAGGGTCGAGCCCGCCCCGCCGGGGAGCGGGCTTCACTACGCGGTCCGCGAGATGGGCTCGATGCCGCCGGCGCACTACCGGGCGGTCGAGGAGACGGTCTTCGAGGCGTTGAGCCAGGGGCTGTATGGCTGGGAGGTGACCGACTGCGCGGTCACGCTGACCGAGGCGCGCACGATCCTCTATTCGTCGCCCTTCAGCACGGCCGGCGACTTCCGCAAGCTGACGCCGCTGGTGGTGATGCAGGCGCTGCTCCAGGCGGGGACGGTGGTCTGCGAGCCGATCGAGCAGCTGGAGGTGGACGCGCCGGAGGACACGGTCGGGGCGGTGTGCACGGCACTGATCCGGGCGCGTGGCACGATCCAGGACACCTACCCCGAAGGAGCGCTTCACCGCATCATCTGCGAGATCCCGACCGCCGAGCTGCCGGGGATCGAGCAGAGGCTGCCCGGTCTCACGCGCGGCGAGGGCAGCTGGACATCGCGGTACCTGCGCCACGAGCCGGTCCACGACGAGGCTCCAACCCGGCCGCGCAGCGGACCCAACCTGCTCAACCGGGAGCGTTACCTGGCCGAGGTGTCGTAGACGCCGGCCCGGCACCGGGCGAGGCGCGTCCCGGCGCCCCGAGGCGCACTCCGCTGGACGCCATGGCGGTCGGTCAAGCCCGGCCGTGCTTCATGCCGGAGATCTGCCACAAGCTGATCGGTTCCGGGTGCTTGAGGGGTGGGACTGGCGCGCCTTATACTGGCGTCGGGTCGCGTGGCCAGTATTTCGCGCGACCCCTTTATGTGCCCGATGCGAGGTGTTCGTGGCGGGTCCCAGGGGAGCAATGCGACGTCGCCGCTGGCCCAGACCGGCGCGGCGGCCAATCACCGAGCGGCGGCGGGTGCCGGGGCTTGGCTCTGCCCTGGGACTGGAGCACAACAACCGCGTCATCTTCTGGGCGATGGCCTTCAACGAGCTATCTATCGGCTTCTACCAGACGCTGAACCCGCTCTACATCCAGTCGCTCGGCGCGAGCCCCGGCCTGGTCGGCACGGTGATCGGCATCCAGGGGCTGGTGCGGCTCGTCTTCCTGGCTCCGGCCGGCTGGCTCGCCGACCGCATCCCAATGCGCACGCTGATCGCCGGCGGGCGCAGCATGACCGTCCTCGGCCTGATCCTCTACGGCCTGGCACAGGAGTGGTGGCAGCTGATCCCGGCGATCATGGTCATGTCGATCGGCAACGTCAGCTTCCCGGTCATCTCCAAAGCCATCGCCGATGCCTCGGACGACGCGACACGTACGCGCGCCTTCACGCTGATCTACACGGTCGGCCCCAGCTCGGCGCTGCTCATCTCGCCGCTGCTGGCTGGCCCACTGGCCGAAATCGTCGCGTTGCGGGCGATCTTCTTCGCGGCAGCCGCCGCGGCGGGGGTCTCGGTGCTGTTCTTCACGCGCCTGAAGCCCATCGAGCGGGCGGTCGACGCCGAGCCCGGCGGCGGTTACCGCGACGTGCTCACCTACAAGCCGGTCCTGATCGTCTGCGGCATGTTCATGGCCTTGCTACTGGTGCTGACGAGCGGCTTCACGCTGGTGCCCAACTATCTGCAGGACGTGCACGGCGTGAGCATCAGCACGATCGGCCAGTTCGGCTCGATCTTCGCGCTCGGCAGCGTCATCATGGGCATCACCGTCGCGCGCGTCCGGGCGCTATCGCAGCCGTGGAATGCGCTGCTGTTCGCGACGCTGCTCTGTCCGGTGGCCTTCCTGCTGTTCTACGTCGGCGGGAGCGTCTGGATCTTCGCGGTGGCGTTCCTCTTTCGCGGCGGCTATCTGGTCTCCTGGAGCCTGATCTACGCCGCGCTCGGCGACGTGACACCCGAGCGGCTGCGCTCGCGGGCATTCGCGCTCTCGGAGTTGCTGGGCGGCGCCGGCTTCGCGATCGCCCCGTTCGTCGCCGGCGCGCTCTACGAGGTTGACCCGGCCCTGCCGCTGCTGGCCGCCACGGCCGGCGTCGTCCCGCTGGCCATCGCGATGCTGCTGGTGCGCCGCTACCTCGCATCGCGCGCGGCCACCCCGTCGCCGGCATAAGCCAACCGGCACCCAGGCCGACGCGGCGGGGCATGCCGGCGAAGTCGGGCGAATCCGAAAAGCGTCTCGAAAACCGCTTGCATTTTGGGAGTGGTACTGGTATCGTATTGAACCAGGTGGTTATTTATCCAGGTGGTTAAATAAAGCGACTATGGCTACTGACGAACTCAGCCGAATCTTCGCGGCCCTGGCCGACCCGACCCGCCGGGCGATCCTGATGCGCCTGGCGGAGGGGGAGGCGACGGTCGGCGAACTGGCCGAGCCGTTCGACGTGAGCCTGCCGGCCATCTCCAAGCACCTCAAGGTGCTGGAACGAGCCGGGTTGGTGAGCCGCAGCCGCGACGCCCAGTGGCGACCGGCCAGGCTCGAAGTAGAGCCGCTGCGCCGGGCCGCCAGCTGGATCGACGAGTACCGCCAGTTCTGGGAAGGGAGCTTCGACCGACTCGACGAGTACCTGAGAGAGCTGCAACGCGCGCAGCAAGACACGACCGACGCCCCTCGAACGGACGGGGCGGCGCACGGCGGCGAGGCATAAGCGAACCTCGCGCGCATCGAAAGGACCGAATCAATGACGATTCGCACCCACCGCGGCATCGACGGCTATCCCACGACCGACCCTCGGCGCGGCGCGCTCGCGATGGGACGCGCCGGCTGCGAACGACGCTCTCCCTGTCCCGACATCCTGGCATCCCCGCCTCACATCCCTGCCTGCTAATGGAATTCGATCCCACGAGAGGAAAGCGACCGATGAATTGGACGCTGGAAGTGGTCGTCGTGCCCGTCTCCGACGTCGACCGAGCCAAGGACTTCTACGCCGGGCAGCTCGGCTTCAACGTCGATCACGACACCACGGTCAACGAGGACGTGCGCGTCGTGCAGTTGACCCCGCCCGGATCGGGCTGCTCGGTCGTGATCGGCAAGGGTCTGCTGGCCGAGATGGAGCCGGGCACGCTCCACGGCCTGCAGCTGGTGGTGCGCGACCTGCGCGAAGCGCATCGGCAACTGGTCGAGCGCGGCGTCGGCGTCAGCGACATCCAGCTGCTCGGCGACCCGCCACGCACGGCAACCGAGGATGACGACCTCGACAACATCGGGTTTGTCTTCTTCAACGACCCCGACGGAAACGGCTGGGCGGTCCAGCAAATCTCAACACGCAGCTAGCCTGCTGGAAGGAGCCGACCGATGGCCCAAGTTGGCACAGGCCTCTCGATGTCGCTGGACGGATTCATCGCCGGGCCAAATGACAGCCCCAGCAATCCACTCGGCGACGGCGGCGAGCGGCTGTTCGCCTGGTACGGTAGCGGAAACGTGGAAGTCACCGCGCCGAGCGGCACAATGTCGGCCCGTGTATCGCCGGAGAGCGCGGCGCATCTGCAGGAGATCTACCCGTCCTTTGGAGCCCTGGTGACCGGGCGGCGGACGTTCGACTTCACCGACGGCTGGGGCGGGCTCCACCCGGCCGATGTGCCGGTCTTCGTGGTCACCCACGAGGTCCCGGAGGAGTGGGTTCGGGCGCACCCAGACGCGCCCTTCACCTTTGTGACTGACGGCGTGGAGAGTGCCGTTGAGCAGGCCAAGGCGGTGGCCGGCGATGGACTCGTCGGCGTCGGCGCGGCCAGCCTGGCCCAGCAGTGCCTCAAGGCCGGGCTCCTGGATCTGGTGCACGTCGACCTGGTGCCCGTTCTGCTGGGCGGCGGCGTGCGACTGTTCGAGCATCTCGGCGCGACACCGATCGACCTTGAACTGGTCAAGGTCGTCGACGCGCCGGGAGTAACACACATCACCTATCGGGTGGTGAAGGAGGAATCAGCATGAGCCTTCAACAGAGCAGCGGTGTGCTGGAGATGACGCGCACCTTCGACGCGCCGCGCGAGCTCGTCTTCGCGGCCTGGACGGAAGCGGAGCACCTGGCCCAGTGGTGGGGTTCCCCGGGCGTGCCAATCCGCGTCGAGAAGCTGGATCTGCGCCCCAGCGGGATCTTCCTGTACTCA
>DATGQR010000176.1:0-8212 GCA_035304105.1 Thermomicrobiales bacterium
CCCGGGGCTAGAGAGCAGAGCGACCCGATGAGATATTTCCGGATCTATGCCGACGAGAACGGCGAGAGTCATTTCGAGGACGTCGACATCGAGCTGGAGGAGCAGAACCCGCAGTCGGAGCTCTCGCGGCTCTACCCGGCCATCGGCGTGATCTTCCGGCGCACGCCGGCCGACCAGTTCATCGACTGGCACCCGGCGCCGCGCCGCCAGTTCGTCGTCACCCTCTCCGGCGAGGCCGAGATCGAGGCCAGCGACGGCGAGGTGCGCCGCATCGGCCCCGGCACGATCATGCTCGCCGAAGACGTCACCGGCAAAGGCCACATCACCCGCGGCATCGGTACCGAGGAGCGCCTCTCCCTCTTCATCCCCCTCCCCGACCAGGGCGAGGCATGGTGACGGGACACCCCTGGACCAAATTGCATTGATGTGACCCGCCCGTTCAATCATCGTCGGGGGCGGAGCCCCACGGCGTGGGAGTTGTCTCCATCCGGAGTAGATCTACGTGCCTTTTGCCGGGTGGAGACAGGCTCCACCCCGACGGTCATGATCAGGCGCGGCGCCAGCGTGCGGTCAGGTGATGCGCAATATGGTGTAGGAGTGACGCTCAGCGCCGCTCGGGGACGGCCGGCTAGAGCTGCGCGTCCGGCGCTGCGCGGAAGCGCTCCACCGACAGGAAGCTAATGTCGTGGCGCGTCTGGCCGTCGGCGGCGAGGTCGGACAGGATCTCGCCCAGGACCGGGGAGAACTTGTAGCCGCGCCCCGAGAAGCCGCAGCCGAGGATGACCTGGGGATGCTCCGGGTGACGGTCGATGATGAAGTGGTCGTCGACCGTATAGGCGTCCATGCAGGTGATCGCGGCGAGATCCCGGCCGGCCGCGCCGGGCATGTACTTTTCCAGCGTCTGGCGCAGGTACTCGACCTCGCGCGGCTCGATCGTCCGGCGGATGGTGCGCGGGCCGGTCTTGTCCTGGGTGCTCAGGCCGATCTTCAGGCCGATGTCCCCGATGGCCGGCATGCCGTAGAAGCCGCCCTCGGGCACGTCGAGGATGAAGTCCGGCGCGCCGTTCTCCGCCCGCCACCACTCGGGCTTGGACGGCTCGAAGTAGCCGTTGATGCTGCGGTTGACCTGGATCGGCAGCTCCAGGTCGGCCAGCAGCTCGCCAGCGTAGGCGCCGGTCGTGATCACCAGCCGCCCGGCGCGGTACTCGCCGTTCTGCGTCGTGACCCGCACGCCCTCGCCGTCCGCCGCCCAGTTCAGCACTTCCTCGGAGGTGCGGATCGTTGCGCCGTGCTTGCGGGCCAGCTCGACATGGGTGATGATGCCGCGCTCGGACCAGAGGAAGCCGGCGTCAGCCTCGTAGGTCGCGATCATGCCATCGTAGAGCCGGAAGCCGGGGAAACGCTTGCCCAGCTCCGCCTCGTCGAGGATCTCCCAAAAGCCGCGCCGGGCCATCTCCTCGGCGTTGACGTGATAGCGCGGATCGCTGCCGCCGGCCAGCAGCCGCACCTCGCCGGTGATCGTCAGAAACTCCTGGCCAGTCTCGGCGGCCAGCTCGTCCCACAGCTCGAAGGCGCGGCTGGCCAGCGGCTCGTAGGCGTCGCCCTGGATCGAGGACTTGCGGATCATGCGATGGTAGCCGTGCGAGGAGCCCAGCGCATGGCCCGGCTCGTACATCTCCAGACCCAGCACCTTCAGGCCGCGCTGGGCCAGCCGGTAGGCCGTCGGGCTGCCGGCCGCGCCCAGGCCGACGACGATCACGTCGTAGGTCTCACCGCTCACGCTCGCTCCCCTTCTCCGTCCACTGCCGCGCGCTCGTCGCGGCGCGCTCGCACCGGCCGGATTTCTAGCATGGAACCGGCCCCGGTGTGCCATACTTCCCGGTCGCTGCCGGAATTCCGTGGATCGTAGCGCGCCGCCCGCTGGGGGCAGGCCGCTCCGGCCACGGCGCGATTCGGCGAGGGAGAGGTGGCGAGGATGAACGACGACATCACGCAGCAGCCCGGCGAGCGCATCATCGTCATCGGCAGCTCCGGAGCCGGCAAGAGCACGCTGGCCGAGCGCCTGGCGGCCAGGATCGACGCGCCCTTCGTCGAGCTCGACGCGCTCTTCTGGGAACCTGGCTGGAAAGCGGCCCAGGACGAGGTCTTCCGCGAGCGCGTCCGGCAGGTGACCGCGGGCGAGTGCTGGGTGCTGGCCGGCAACTACACCAGCCGCCAGCTCGATGTCAGCTGGCCGCGGGCCGACACCATCATCTGGCTCGACATGCCGCTGGCCACCGTCCTACCGCGCGTCATCCGCCGCTGCTGGCAGCGCCATCGCAGCCAGGAGGGCCTCTGGGGCACCGACAACCGCGAGAACTTCTGGGAGCACCTCAAGCTCTGGAACACCGACGAATCGATCATCAGCTACACGATCAAGACCCACCGCTCCCGCCGCCGCCTCTTCGAGCGCCACACCCGCGACCCGCGCTACGCTCACCTCACCGTCATCCGCCTGCGCTCCCCGAAGGAAGTCGCTCACTGGTGGCGGAGCCTTGCCCCCGCGCCCGCCACCAGCGCAGCCAGTGGCACACCCCAACTAACTGCCCCTGATTAGAGAGATCGACACCAGGAACCATCACCGTACCCCTGTAGGCCGCAGTTCCCGCTCGCGCGACCGAGGACGGCGCCCGCCGCCGTCCGTTGGGGTGGAGCTCATCTCCACCCGGCGACGAAGTCGTCCGCGTCCGCGAATGTGTCCTCCTACCTGCCCAGTTCCTGACCCCCAACCTCACGAATCCAGCCGCGCACCCACTCGACTGTGTCGAGTTCCAGGTCGCAGACTGTGGAGGGGAGAAAAATCATGCCGTGGATGCGGCCGGCGTGGAGCCACGCGAGGCCCAGCTCGCACTGGCGCTGGAGGAGACTGAGGTCGGCGATCGGAGCGCCCCCGGCGCCGAAGTCCCACATGTAGACGCCTAGGTAGCGCTCGTGGTCGGGGACGAGCCGCTCGAAGCGAGCGAAGTCGCGCTCCAGGTGAACGAGGTTCTTCGACTCCCAGATCCAGAAGCTGACCTGGTTGCAGTAGCGCAGGTGCTCGGCGACCGGCGCGTCGAGCTGGTGGGCGTAGAGGATCATCATCAGGTCGAGCGTCCGGTCCGCTAGCCGGCGCTGTGCCGCCAGCCGCGCCAGTTCCTCGACCGACACCTCCGGCTGGCCGCTGTCCCAGTTGAGGAAATCGTCCATCACCAGGCCGGTCAGGTTCGGCTCGCGGCGGGCCAGGTCGAGGATGTGTTCGAGCATCCCGGCCGGGCGCTCACCGCGCGCCCCGACGATCGACCAGCCGACCCGGTCGAGCGCGCGCAGCGGCACGTAGTACTGGTCGTAGGGCATCTCCGGCTGGCCGTCGTAGAGCACCATCAGCAGCTTCGAAATGTCCAGGTAGGCAGCCGCTTCGAGCGGGGTGATCCGGGAGGGCCTGGGCAGGTTCCACTCGCGGTTCGAGGCCCCGGCGGCGTGGCCCCAGAGCCAGAGCCGGTCACGCACTTTCTCCATCCTCAACCCTCCTCACACGCGAGCAGAAAAAATTGCCCGGTTCTGTTACAGTCATCTGAGCCCGACGTTGCCGCATTGTCGCAACGCCGGGCTCTATGCGAGTAGTGCTCGAAACTTGCCGGCGAGGAGAATCATGAGCGGCACGACGACCCAGGAACAGTCCGATACCCCTATTGGCAGGGCGCTCGCCCGGCGCGTCCGCGGGCATTTGACACCGGAGCGGACGCCGGGCAGCAGCGCCATCGACCTGACCGCCGGAGAGCCGGACGCGACCCCCACGCAGGTCCGGCAGGCGGCCAAAGCGGCACTCGATCAAGGCGAAACACATTACACCGACGCGAACGGCATCCTGCCGCTGCGCGAGGCGATCTCCGGGCAGCTGGGCGAGCTGGGGTTCGCCGTCGAACCGGATAGCCTCGGCGTCACCAACGGCGGCACCGAGGCGCTCTACATCGCCCTGCAGGTGGCCCTCAAGCCCGGCGACCGCGCGGCCGTCGTCGAGCCGATGCCGTCTCACATCCTGGACATGGTCACATTCATCGGCGCCGAGCCGGTACGGGTCGAGACGCGGGCCGAAGACGACTTCCTGCCCGACCCGGCCGCGGTCGCCCGCAGCGGCGCCCGCCTGCTGCTGCTCGCCTCACCCTCGCCGGCCACCGGCAAGCGCATTCCCGACGCGCGCCTGGAGCAGATTATCGCGTCAGCGCGGGCAAACGAGATGGACGTGATCCTCGACCTGTCGTACGCCGCCGGGCTCTACGCGCCGGAACCGGTGCGCTTCGAGAACCCCGCGCTGGCCAGCGAGATCGTCCTGATCGGCTCGCTCTCGCACGCTCACGGCATGGCGGGGTGGCGGGTCGGGTTCTTCAGCGCCCCGCCCGCCAACCGGGGATTGCTGCTGGGCCTCAAGGCCTCCATGTCGATCTGCACGACCAGCGTCTCGCAGCATGCCGCCATCGCCGCGCTCAGCGGGCCGCATGGCTGGCTCGAGGAGCGCCGCGCCAGCTTCGCGGCCAACCGTGACCGGGTCACGGCGCTGCTCCACGAGGCCGGCCTTGATTATGTCCAGCCGGATGCCTACCCGCCGCTGCTGATCGATGTCAGCAAGCTCGGCGGAGGCGACGCCGTCGCCGAGAAGCTGGCCGCGCAGGGCGTGCTGGTCGACCCCGGCTCCAGCTTCGGCGCGTCGACCGCCGGCTATATCCGCATCGATCTGGGAGCGCCCGCAGATGCCCTGACGAGCGGTGTCAAGCGCTTAGTCGAGATGACCACGACTCCCTATTACTGATACCGTTCGGGAATACCCGCAGGGCGCGTATGTCTCGCCCGCGGCGGCAGAAAAGAGCGAAAGTGATGGCTGAAAGCAGGACCGTAGACAGGACCTCGGACAGGACCACGGAACAGCCCCGCAACGAGGTCGATATCTTCACCCTCCAGGCGCTGGCCAATGAGACGCCAGACCTGATCAGCTTCGGGTTGGGTGACCCGGACTCCACAACCGCCCCGCACATCATTGAAGCCGCACAACGAGCGATCGACGAAGGCCGCATCGAGCCGGCGCCGAGCCGCGGGCTGCCCGAGCTGCGCCAGGCGATCGCCAACAAGCTCCAACGCGAGAACAACCTCATCGTCGACCCGGACAGCGAGGTGGTCGTCACCACCGGCAGCCAGGAAGGACTCTTCCTGCTGGTCCAGTCGCTGATCGACCCCGGCGACGAGGTGCTGGTGCCCGACCCGCGTTACCCGGCCTACGACAAGGCGATCACGCTCGCCGGCGGCAAGATCGTGCTCGTTCCGACGAGTGAGGAGAACGACTTCGCCCTGCGCGCCGCCGACATCGAGGCCAAGCTGACCGAGCGCTCCAAGGCGCTGCTCCTGATCACCCCGTCCAACCCCACGGCCGCGGTCATCCCGCCCGACGAGCTCCAGCGCATCGCGGAGCTGGCGATCGAGCGCGACCTGATCGTGATCAGCGACGAGATCTACGAGTACTTCCTCTACGAGGACGCCAGGCACGTGAGCATCGGCTCGCTGCCCGGCATGAAGGAGCGCACGATCACGCTCAACGGGCTCTCGAAGAGCCACGCGATGACCGGCTGGCGGGTCGGTTACATCGCCGCGCCGGCCGAGTTCGTCGCGGCGGTCAGCAGCCTCAAGGCGATGGTCAACATCCACGCCCCGACCGTCTCCCAGTGGGCCGCCGTCGCCGCGCTGGAGGGCCCGCAGGACGCCGTCAACGAGATGCGCGCGAACTACGCCCGCCGGCGGCGGCTGATGATGGACGGCCTGAAGGAGATGGGCTTCACCTTCGGCTCCTCGAAGGGCGCCTTCTACATCTGGGCCAACATCAGCTCGACCGGCATGGACGCCATGCAGCTCTGCTATCACTGGCTGCGCGAGGCCGGCGTCATGGTCTTCCCCGGCAGCCGCTTCGGCGAGCGCTGGAAGGACTACATGCGCTTCACCCTGCTCCAGCCCGACGACGTCATCCTCCAGGCGCTGGAGCGCATGGACAACGCGCTCGCGTCCCGCTAGCCAGTATCCTGCCCGTCACTTAGCCCGCACCGGGTGGTTCGCGCGTAGCATCGGCGCGAGCCACCCGTCCCCCTTGAAACCTGCACCGCAGCGCGAATCCCCTGACCGCATGCCGGAGCCGTGCCTGCTCAACTTCTTGGGGTGGAGCTTGTCTCCAGCCTTCATGCGGCAAGCCGAGGGCTCAACACAGGAACTCACACCGTCCCACAGGGGAGCGGCTGCCGCTTCCATTGGGCGATGCGTTTCTCCACGACCCCGCCGACGCCCTGACTTGATGCTGACGGGCGGAGCCTCGGCTGGGGGAAGTCAGGCAACAATCGAAATCTAATTGACTCTTTGCGGCGTAGTACTAAACTGACAGACCTGCATATGAAGCTTCCCGATGGTGAGCGACGTCTCTCTACCCGCCTCCCGTTGCTGTTCGCAACACGCACCATCGACGCCAGACGAAAGGGGGCACACGCCAGACGTCCCACAACCCGGTCAACCCGGCGACCCTTGAAAATCGATCCCCAGGCCGGCGGCGGTCGGCAGCGAGGAGGAACTACTATGGCATCCACTTTCGCAGATCACTTCTTTCAGACGACGCTCCTATCGCGCAGATCGCTGCTGACGCTCGCGGCTGGCTCGGCGCTCCTGGCTGCCTGCGGTGGCGACGATGATGACGATGACGACGCGCCGGCCGACGGCGAGGGCGCCGACGCGACCGCGACGCCGACCGAGGCCGGCGGCGCGATGGGCTCCCCGGAAGCCGAAGAAACCGAGGAGGACGTAGCGGAAACCGAGCCGGCGATGGAAGCCGAGGAGACCGAACCGGAAGAAGAGGAGGACGAGGCCGGGGACGAAGGGGAGCCGCGGCAGGGTGGCGTGCTCCGCATGGGCTTCGAAGGCGATCAGGTCCTCAGCCTCGATCCACCGATCGTCAATTTCGGGACGATCGCCGGAGAGCTGCTGCCCGCGCTCTTCTCCAGCCTGGTCCAGTTCGACGAGACGCTCGCCATCCAGCCGGACCTCGCCGAGACGTTCGAAGTCAGCGACGACGGGCTGAGCTACACGTTCCACCTCCGCGAGGGGCTGACCTTCCACAACGGCGACCCGCTCCTGGCCGAGGACATCATCTACACCTACGACCGCACCCTCAGCCCCGAACTCGCCTCGCCCCACGCCAACAAGCTCGAAGTGATCTCCAGCATCGAGGCCGTCGACGACCTGACCGTCGAGATCACCCTGAGCCAGCCCTTCGCGCCCTTCCTCGCCGTGGCCTGCAGCCGCGGGCCGGGGCGCGCCCTGACGCCGGTGTCGAGACGCGCGGTCGAGGAGATGGGCGACGACCAGTACGGGCTGACACCGGTCGGCTGCGGGCCCTTCATGATCGTCCCCGAATCAGTGGACGTCGGCGAAGGCTTCGAGATGGTGGCCTTCGAGGACTGGTACGGCGGCCGGCCCCATCTCGACCGCATCGTCGTCTCGCTCATCCCCGAGCCGTCCAGCCGCGTGGCAGCCCTCGAAGCGGGCGACATCGACTTCATGAGCGACCTGCCGACGACGCATTACGACCAGATCGCGGGCAATAACGACTTCACAGTCGTCGGCGCGCCGGGCACGAACTGGGTCAGTCTGGTGATCAATCACGCGCGACCGCCCTGGGACAACGTCGACGCGCGCATGGCCGTGGCCAAGGCGATCGACAAGGACGCCTTCAACGAGACCGCCTTCCTCGGACTCGCCGTCCCCAGCACCAGCGCGATCGCGCCGGCCTTTGGCTGGGTCTACCTGCCGCCGGAGCAGGTCGAGACGCCCCAGGCCTACAACCTGGACGAAGCCAAACAGCTCGTCGAGCAGACCGGCATCGCCGGCACGACGATCAAGCTGATGGTCGCGGCGGACAACACGCGCCCCGGCGAGGTCATCCGCAACATGCTGGCCGACATCGACCTGAACGTGGAGCTGGAGCCACTACAGGACGCCGCCTGGAGCGAGCGCTGGCTGGCCGGTGACTACGACATGATGTTCAACGGCAGCAACACCGACGCCGACCCCGACGACGGGCACTGGAACTTCTTCCACTCCACAGGCCCGTGGAACACGCACGGACTGAACAACCCGGAGATCGACCGGCTGCTCGAGGAGACTCGCGCGACGG
>DATGQR010000177.1:0-15512 GCA_035304105.1 Thermomicrobiales bacterium
CTTCCGGTGGTCGAAGCGGGCGGGAGAGGGGGCAGAACAGATGAAGCTAGGCATCGCCGCCGTCGGAATGTGCGCCTGGGATCATTTCCTGGTTTGCAAGCACTACCCCGGTCCCGGCGAATACACGATCGTCGAGCATGAGTTCGAGCAGGCCGGAGGCACGACCTCCAACACCTGCGCGGCACTCGGCCTGCTCGGCCTGGAGCCCGTGCTGGCCTCGTGCGTGGGCGACGACGACGAGGGCACGGCCATCATCGCCTCACTCGCGGCGGCAGGCTGCGACGTCACCCACATCATCACCAAGCCCGGCGTCCCGACCGACCGCTCGGTGATCGTCATCTCTGGTGAGGGCGACAGCCTCGACCGCACCATCTTCTGGGTCCAGGGCGCGCGCCCGGCGGCCGGCGAGCGCTTCCCGGTCGCGGAGATCCTGGAGCATCGCTGGGTGCTGCTCGACGTCGACGACCCGGAACTGCGACAATTCTGGCTGGATCTGCCGGCCCATCTCAGCCCGCGAACCAGACTGATTGGCACCATGATCTACCTCGTCGACATCGACCGCGAAGCCGGCTGGAGCCAGGCCCTCCAGCACGACGTCGTCCTCGGCAACCGCCGTGAGTTCCTGGCCCTCACCGGCGAGGCGGACCTCGACGCCGCCATCGCCAGGGCACAGGCCGACATGACCGGCGCGGCCTGTAGCCTGATGCTCGTCAGCCTGGGAGCTCAGGGGGCGCTGGCAATCCGGCGCGACTCCGTCACCCACTCCCCGGCCTTCGACGTCGGCGCGCTGGACACGACCGGCGCTGGCGATGCCTTCGCCGCCGGTTGCATCTGGGGCCTGCTTGAGAACCAGCCGGACGACGAGATCCTGCGCCGCGGCAACCTCATCGGCGGCCTGGCCTGCACCGCGCTGGGCGCCCGCGCCGGCCTGCCGACGCTCGATCAGGCTACCGCCGCGATGGCCGAACTGCGACCGAAGCAAACCGATGGCTGACATCACCCGCGCGCAACTCTCCGAGCTGGCGGCAGCGTCCGGCCTGACGGTCACCGGCGTGGCGCGCCCCGAGCCATTCGATGCCGAGCTCGCTTACATCCGCGACCACATCGACCGCGGCCACACCAGAGGCATGGACTGGTTCACCGCGGAGCGCGCCGCCCAGTCAGCCGACCCGCGCACGCTGCACCCTAACGTCCGCTCGATCGTCTCAGTCGGCGTGCCGTTCTGGAGCGGCCACGTCGAGCCGCCGGACGACGGCGTCCTCCGGGGCAGGATCGCGCGCTACGCCTGGGGCCGCGACTACCACAAGACACTCAGAGCGCGGATGATCGACCTGATCAATCGGCTGGAAGTCGCCCTCGGCCGCCAAATCGAGGCGCGCACCTTGAGCGACACGGCACGCGCCTTCGACCGCGCCATCGCCGCGCGCTCCGGCGCCGGCTGGTTCGGCAAGAACAGCATGATCATCGTCCCCGGCCACGGTAGCTGGGTGATGCTGGGCGAGCTCTATCTCGACATCGAGATCCCGGCCGACCTGCCGCTGAACCGCGACTGCGGCCGCTGCACCATCTGTATCCAGCATTGCCCGACCGGCGCGATCGTCGAGCCCTACCGCATCGACGCCCCGCGCTGCATCAGTTACCTCACGATCGAGGAGCGCGGCCCAATCCCGCGCGAGCTGCGCCCGAAGATGGGCAACTGGGTCTTCGGCTGCGACGTCTGTCAGGATGTGTGTCCCTACACCAAGGCGGCGCGCCCCGTCGACGACCCCGACTTCCAGCCGGCCAGCGTCGACAACGCGTTCCCCTCGTTGGAACTCCTGGCGACCATGGACCACGAGCGCTACGTCGAGGTCTTTGCCGGCACGGCCGTCACCCGCGCCCGGCGCCGAGGCCTGGCGCGCAACGCCGCCATCGCGCTCGGCAACTCCGGAGACCCACGCGCCGAGCCGATCCTGTTGCGCATGCTCCGCGAGCACGACGAGCCGCTTGCCCGCGGCCATGCCGCCTGGGCGCTCGGTCACCTCTGCGGGGACGCGGCGCGCCCGGCGCTCATGCGCCAGGCGACCGTCGAGCGGGACGCGACCGTCTTGGAGGAGATCCAGGCTGCTCTTGGACTGGTCGCCGCGTAACATTATGTACGGGAGGCGAACAGACGCCGAGACCGGCCCGCTTTGACCCGCCGGCACCGCCGGTCAGCGGGTGTCGGCTATAATGTTTTGAAGTGCTTTCCCGGGCACCTTCATGGTCGAGGCGATTACAGCGTTGAGCAGCCCCAGCCAGGGCCACTGAGCGTACCCGCCACCCACGACGGCGGACTGTAACGAGCGACAACAAGGCGCCAGGTCACTGTCGCGTAGTATGGAGGGAATCTCTATGAAGGCTTATCAAGCATCCGGCATTCGGAACGTCGCGCTGATGTCACACGGTGGCGCCGGCAAGACGTCACTGACCGAAGCGATGCTGTTCTCCTCCGGCGCGATCACCAGGCTCGGTCGAGTCGAAGACGGCAACACTATCTCCGACTGGGACCCCGATGAGGCCAAGCGCGGCATGTCGATCAACACCTCGATCGCCCCGGTCGAGTGGCGCGACCACAAGATCAATGTCCTGGACACGCCCGGCTATGCCGACTTCACCGGCGAGGTCATCTCCGCCGCCGCGGCCGTCGATAGCGCCGTGATCGTGCTCGACGCCTCCTCTGGCGTCGAGGTCGGCACCGAATACGCGTGGCGCTACGCCGACGATCGCAACCTACCGCGCATCATGGTCGTCAACAAGATCGACCGCGAGAACGCCAACTTCGCCAACGCCCTGGCCTCGGCGCAAGCCGCCTTCGGCAACAGCGTCGCCCCGCTCTACATCCCGATCGGCCAGGAATCGTCATTCTCCGGCGTCGTTGACCTGCTCGCCATGAAGGCGCTGACCTTCGCCAGCGACGGCTCCGGCGACTGGACCGAGGGCGACGTGCCCGCCGAGCTGCTCGACGAGGCGGAGACCCGCCGCCTGGAGCTGGTCGAGATCATCGCCGAGAACGACGAAGAACTCATGATGAAGTACCTCGAGGACGAAGAGCTCACCGTCGACGAGCTGCGCGCCGGCCTCAAGGCCGCGGTCGCGTCCGGTGACGTCGTGCCCGTCATCGTCACCGCCGCCACCACCAACCGCGGCCCCAAGCTGCTGCTCGACGCGCTCGTCGACCTGGCCCCGCCGCCCGGCCCGATTGCCGCGCAAGACGCCAGCGGCGAGGTGATCGAGCTCGCTGTCAACGACAGCGATCCGGTGGCCGTCTTCGTCTGGAAGACGATCGCCGACCCCTTCGTCGGCAAGCTCAGCTACTTCCGCGTCATCAGCGGCACGCTCAAGTCCGATTGCCACCTGCTGAACGCGAACCAGAAAGAGGACGAGCGCATCGGCCAGGTCTTCACCATGCGCGGCAAGGAGCAGCTCAACGTTCCCAGCCTGTCGGCCGGTGACATCGGCGCCGTCTCCAAGCTCGTTCACACGCGCACCGGCGACACGCTCTGCGACCCGTCGCGGCCGGTCACCCTGCCGCCGATCGAGTTCCCGCAGCCGCTCTTCGACGCCGCCGTCAGCCCACGCACCAAGGCCGACCTCGACAAGATGGGCCAGGCGCTGGCCCGGCTAGCCGAGGAAGACCCGACGATCACCGTGCGCCGCGACGGCGAATCAGGCGAGACGATCCTCAGCGGGTTGGGCGAGTCGCATATCCAGATCGCCCTGGAGAAGGTCGCCCGCAAGTTCGGCGTCAACGTCGACTTCGAGCTGCCGACCGTGCCCTACCGCGAGACGATCCTCAAGAAAGTCGAAGGCGTCGAGTACAAGCACAAGAAGCAGACCGGCGGCCACGGCCAGTATGGCCACGTCTTCCTGACCGTCGAGCCGATCGCCGAGGGCTTCGAGTTCGCCGAGTCGATCTTCGGCGGCGCCGTGCCGCGCAACTTCATCCCGGCCGTCGAGAAGGGCGTCCGCGAGGCGATGGAAGAAGGCGTTCTGGCCGGCTTCCCGGTCACCAACGTCAAGGTGACCCTGACCGATGGCTCCTACCACTCGGTCGACTCGTCGGAAATGGCCTTCAAGCTGGCCGCGTCGCAAGCCTTCAAGCGCGCCCAGGAGATGGCCAACCCGGTCCTCCTGGAGCCGATCAACAAGATCGCCGTGACGATCCCCGAAAGCTACACCGGCGACGTCATGAGCGACCTGACCACCAAGCGCGCCCACGTCTCCGGCATGACGCCCGGCGAAAACGGCTACACGACGATCGAAGCGACCGTCCCGGCCGCCGAGATCCAGCGCTACGCCACCGACCTGCGCTCGATCACCCAGGGCCGCGGCACCTTCACGACCGAGTTCTCGCACTACGACCAGGTGCCAGCGCACCTGACCGAGAGCATCATCGCCGCGCGCAAGCAGCGCGAAGAGGCGCTCGTCTAACTTGACGGCAGCCTTCGAAGAACTATCGCGCGCCATCTCCGAGGGGCAGGGCTGGACGGTCAGCAGCGACCGTCCGGCCGCCCCCAGGGCTGGCGCGCCGGCCGATGCGCGCACCGACATCCTGCTCGTCTTCGACGGCGGGTCGCGCGGCAATCCCGGCCAAGGCTATGGGAGCTTCGCCTACAAGGGCCGCGTCGTGCGCTGGCCGACCGCCGTCAGCTATCCTGGCCTGACGACCAACAACCAGGCCGAATACCAGTCGCTCATCGCCGGCCTGCGGGCCGTGCTGTTCGATTGCGCGGCGCTCGGCCTGGACCCGGCGGACCTGAGTATCGAGGTCCGCACCGATTCCCAACTCGTCGTCAACCAGCTCAACGGCCGCTGGAAGATCAAGAACGCCCAGCTCCGCGAGCTGCACGACGCAGCCCGCGAGCTTCTGCAACACTTCAAGCGCTGGCGCCTGGCGTGGCATCCCCGGACGGAATCGGTCCGCATCCTCGGCCACTAGGTGCCGGCCAGCGGAGGAGGACGATGCGCACGATAGCTTCGCACCTGGTACTTCTGGCAGTCCTCGCGGCCATCCAGCCCTGGCGCTTCCTATTCCGGCGCGACCGCAAGGACGAGCAGCGCCGATACGAGGCGCTCGACGAGATCTTCGCCGTCCTACGCGCCGTCTACAGCACCACCGCCACGCTCAAGGACGAGTGGCAGGCGCAGTGGCAGCGCCGCGACCAGGTCGAGCTGCCGCCCAAGTACCACCCCGATCGCTACCTCTACGAAGGCGCCGTCGACGCCGCCGTGGACGCCAAGTTCGTCCGCGCCCTGCTCTACCAAAACCGCTGGCGCTCCCGGAAAGACCCACTGTTCGAGGACTACGACCCCAATACGTGGTCACAGGTGCGGGCCATGATCGAGCGCTCCGGATACACGCTGCTGGCCGCCCGCGAGGAGTACCGCGACTACCTGCGCCTCGACGAAGCCTCTTGGATCGACCGCGCCGTCGAGGGCCTCGACCAGGCGCGTTACACCCTGCGCTCCGCCGAACGCGGCGAGCTGCCGGTCCACGAGGTGATCGCGACCGCTACCTTCCAGTCGCTCTACAGCATGCTGATGCTCTCCGAAGCCCTCCTCGACAGCCTCCGCCGCGAGGCCGAGGAGCAGTAGCCCGGACGCCTCCCCTATTGAACGATGGTTGGGCATCATGATATGCTTCGGGATGCACGGGCGGTTAGCTCAGCTGGTTAGAGCGCTACGTTGACATCGTAGAGGTCACTGGTTCGAATCCAGTATCGCCCACCAAATTCACCCACCAATCTGCTCGCCATGACCCGGGACAACGCGCCGGGGTTGCATCTCAAACAGAGAGATGGATTCAGCGGCTGAAAGATCCGTCTGAGACGCGCCTGGCGATACCACCCGCGAGCGAGTAGCGGCCGGCCCCCGATACCGGGCTCCCGAGCAGCGGCATTCGTCGCTGGAAACAGGGTGGAACCACGTTGGATCTCATCTCGATCCACCGTCCCTGATGGGCGGTGGATTTTTTGCGTTATGCGCGTCGCAGCGAGAGGAGCCGGAGGCTATGCGACACCACGCATGCCAAGCCACTACCGTCCGAAAGCCGCGGACCTGAGCGGCGGACCTGAGCCGCAGACGCCACCGTTTCGAACGCTGAGCGAACCGGCTGCCAGCCGGGACATGACCGAAGGAGAACATGATGGCTCAAACGGAACCCAAAGTCGTCGAAGAGCTCGATGAGCTCGACGTAGACGTATCAAGCGATGAGGAGTACGAGCTCGCCAGGATGCGCCACTCGGCCGCCCACGTCATGGCGACGGCCGTGCGCGACATCTTCCCGGACGCCCGCTTCGCGATCGGCCCGGCGATCGAGGACGGCTTCTACTACGACTTCGAACTGCCGCGCTCGTTGACGCCCGATGACCTGGAGGACATCGAGGCCCGCATGCGCGAGCACATCGAAGCGCGCGAGGAGTTCGTGCGCCGCGAGGTCTCCCGCGAAGAGGCTCTGGAGATCTTCAAGGACCAGCCCTACAAGCTGGAGCTGATCAACGAGCTGCCTGAGGGCGAGGTCATCTCGACGTACCAGAACGGTCCATTCCTCGATCTCTGCCGCGGCCCGCACGTGGAGGACACGAGCAAGATCGGCGCTGTCAAGCTGCTCAGCATCGCCGGCGCCTACTGGCGTGGTGATGAGAATCGCCCGATGCTCCAGCGCATCTACGGTACGGCCTGGCGCTCTCAGGAGGAGCTGGAAGACTACCTTGAGCGGCGCGAGGAGGCGCTGCGCCGCGACCACCGCCGCCTTGGCCGCGAGCTGGACTACTTCAGTGTCGACGAGGAGATCGGCCCCGGCCTGATCCTGTGGCACCCGAAAGGCGCGATCGTCCGCCATCTGGTCGAGCGCTTTGAGACGGACGAGCAGCTCAAGCGCGGCTATCAGCTGGTCTACACGCCGCATATCGGCTCGGAGGCGCTGTATCAGACGAGCGGCCATCTCGAGAACTATGGCGAGAACATGTACGCCCCGATGGACATCGACGGCCTCAACTACTATCTGAAGCCGATGAACTGCCCGGGGCATATCAAGATTTACAACTCGACGATTCGCTCCTATCGCGACTTGCCGATCCGCTATGCCGAGCTGGGCACGGTCTATCGCTACGAGCGCTCCGGGGCGCTGCATGGCATGTTGCGCGTGCGTGGCTTCACGCAAGACGACGCACATATCTTCTGCCTGCCCGAACAGCTGGTTGATGAGGTCAAGGGCGTCCTCGACCTGGCGCTCTACTTCGCCGACGTATTCGGCTACGAGTACCAGATCTACATCTCGACGCGCCCTGAGAAGTCGATCGGCAGCGACGAGAACTGGGAACGCGCCACGACCGCGCTCATGCAGGCGGTCGACGAGATGGGGCTAAAATACGAGATTGACCCCGGCGAGGGGACGTTCTACGGGCCGAAGATCGACATCAAGCTCCTTGACTCGCTTGGCCGCGGTTGGCAGGGTCCGACGATCCAGTGCGACTTCAACTTGCCGGAGCGCTTCGATGTGAACTACATCGGCGAGGACGGCGAGCGCCACCGGGCGGTCATGATCCACCGCACGGTGCTCGGTTCGATGGAGCGCTTTGTGGGCGGCCTGATCGAGCACTACGGGGGTGCCTTCCCGGTCTGGCTGGCGCCGGTCCAGGCGGTCATCATCCCGATCGCCGACCGGCACATCGAGTACGCCGAGCAGGTCGAGGCGCAGCTGGGCGACGCCGGGATGCGCGTCGAGGTCGACCGCAGCAGCGCCCGCATGCAGCACAAGATCCGCGAGGCGCAGCTGCAGAAGATCCCCTACATGCTCGTGGTTGGTGACCGCGAGGGAGAAGGCGGCGCGGTGTCGGTGCGACTGCGCACGGAGGAGAACCTGGGCTCGATGCCAGTCGCCGAGTTCCTGGCGATGGCCCGCGCGGTCATCGACTCGAAGTCGCTAGAATTGCAGGTCAGCTAGACCGCACAATTCGGGCCGGTGAGATCGCTCACCGGCCCGACCACATCACTGGAGCGCGCCCCGGATGGCGATGGTGGATCCCAACCCCAACGATCCGAACAAGGGCTATCGCATCCTGCTCGTCACCGGCACCCTGCTCCTGATCGGCTGGATCGCCTGGTCGGTGCGCGGCGCGCTCTTCCCGTTCGCCATCGGCGCGCTGATCGCCTACGTGCTCCTGCCGTTCGTCGAGCGGCTGGAACGTATGCTGCCGCGCAACCACCTCAGCCGCGGCACCCGGCGCACGATCGCCATCCTCGAGGTCTACGTCGTCTTCTTCGGCAGCCTGACGATCCTGGCGCTGACTGCAGGGCCGATCTTGGTCGAGCAGAGCGAGGACCTGATCGACAATCTGCCCGCCTACTGGGAGAGCGCCCGCCAGGAATTCGACTACTGGAATCAGCGCTATGAGCGTGAAGTCCCCGAAGACATCAAGATCCAGATCGAGGAGAACTACGACGAGGTCACAAACTACCTGAGCGGGATCGGCGGGCGCCTCGCTGGCGCGGCATTCGGCACCATCCAGCGCTTCATCAGCCTGGTCGCCGGCCTCGTCTTGCTACCGCTGTGGCTCTTCTACGTCCTCAAAGACCAGCGGCGCGGCCTGGCGATCTTTTACCGCCTGTGGCCCGAAGAGATTCGCGAGGACGTGCATCAGGTGCTGCGGATCATCGACCGCATCCTGGGCGCCTATATCCGCGGGCAGCTCTTCCTGGGGCTGGTCGTCGGCGTCGTGACCGGCATCGGCATGTGGGTCATCGGCGTTCAGCAGCCCCTGGCGCTCGGCATCGTGGCCGGCATCTTCGAGATGGTCCCGATCCTGGGTCCGTGGATCTCCTTCGCCGTTGCCGCCGTCGTCGTGCTGGCGACCGACCCGGACAAGATCTTCCTCGTCGCAATCCTCTCCTTCGGCGTGCAACAGCTAGAGAATTCGTTCCTCGTCCCGCGCGTGCAGGGCAGCGCGGTCAACATGAACCCGGCGATCATCATGATCCTGCTCGTCGTCGGCGGGGCGCTCTGGGGCATCATCGGCGTGATCATCATCGTGCCCCTGGCGGCCATCTTCCGCGACGTCTTCTTCTACATCTACGGCCGCCTGGAGCACCCCGAGATCGAAGACGAGAGCAAGCTCTCCCCGGCCGGGCCTATTGCTCCGTCGTCAGCGCCTGACGCGCCGCCTGAACGGCAGCCTTCAAGTTCTCCTCAGGAGTAGCCACCAACGCCACGCAGCCAGGGCCGATCAGCAGCCGCCGGTCGCCAGCCTGACGCCGGGCGTCCAGCACCTGCTCGCGGACCTGCTCGGGCGTCATGTCGGCGATCCCCTTCTCGTCGATCCCACCGACTGCGGCGCGCGCTGGGTAGTCGCGCAGCACCTCGGCGATCGGCGGTCCCACTCGCCGGTCGTGCCAGTTGATCGCGTGGCCGTCATAACCGGCCATCAGGTCGAAGTAGGTGTTGGCGCCGTGGATGTGGATCATCGTGAAGATGCTGCCGGCTTCGCGCGCCGCGGCCAGCACCGGCTCGTCATACGCAACACCGAATTCGTCGTATTCCTCCTGGCTGACCAGGTCGCTGGTCGCGCACTGGCTGGCGAAGAAGACGCCGTCCGCGCCAGCGCTCAACGATTCCTTCGTCATCTCGACCGTCACGTCGCGGATCACCGCCAGCGCCTGGTGCACCTTCTCGGGGTCGCTGCGGAGGTGGTCGATCACCAGCCCGTTCGAGAGCTTATTGGCGATCGTTAGCGGGCTGAAGATCGTCTGGAGTACCGGAACGTCCGGGCCAACGCCCTCGCGCACCAGGCGGCAGGCGTCGACGACGTGCGCGTTGAAGCCCTTGTTCGCCGACACCGGCTCGATCTTCAGCCAGTCGTCCGGCCCGGCGATCGGATAGTGGATCGTCTCCCGGGTACCGCCCGGCGCGCCTTGGAACTCGCTCTTGGCGCCCCAGTCAATCGTCGCGTAGTCGCCCGGAGGCATCAGCTTGATGAAGTCGAGGTCCAGCATTTGCTGCCACTGCAGTGTCGACGATGCCAGCGCCTCCGCCGTCTGGTCCTCCTCCGGGAAGTGGCGCCACAGGCTCACCGGCGGGCGGTCGACCTCCTGGCCCTCCAGCGCCGCCAGCACGCGCTCCCGCGGGGTCATCTCACTCATCTGTCTCGCCCTCATTTCTGCTTGCGTTCTCGTGCGTATCCCGCTCAGCGACTAGACTCTACCCCACGATGCCGCCAACTCGCGCCGCTGGATAGGACAATCGCCTCGATGATGGAGTTGCCGCTCTACAACAGCCTGGAAGAGGTGCGTCAGGCCGCGCTCGGCTGCCGGGCCTGCCGCCGGGCCGAAACCCGCCGGCAGGTCGTCTTCGGCGCCGGCAACCCGAACGCCGACCTGATGCTCGTCGGCGAAGCCCCCAGCTCGACAGATGACGCCACCGGCATCCCCTACAGCGGCCCGGCTGGCGACGTCCTCGACGAATTGCTGATCGAAGCCGGCGCTAGCCGCGAGGAGGTCTGGATCACCAACCTGCTGCGCTGCTACGAGGGCCGCGAGCGCGACGGCCGCCCGGAGAACCAGCCCGCCCGGACGAGCGAGATCCGCGCCTGCGTCCGCTGGCTCAACCTGGAGATCCAGTACGTGAGCCCCAGAGTCATCGTCGCCATCGGCGCGCCGGCCGCTCGCGCCCTGATCAGCCCCGACTTCCGGCTTACCGAGCAACGCGGGGCCATCCACACCCGCCCCGACGGCATCAAAGTCATCGCCACCACCCAGCCGGCCTACGTCATGCGCCTGCGCAACCTCGCCGACCAGGATACCGCGGACACCGAGCGCGCTCGCCTCCTCGACGACCTCCGCCGCGCCGTCGCCGCAGCTCGATAGCAACGTACCAACCGTGGCTCAGGCCCTCGAGACCTTCTCCCCACAGGACGACCACGTGCAACGCCGACCGGCCAAGACCACACATAACTGCACCGTGATGAGAATTCGCGCCCGTCCAACAGCGTAGGAGGTGGAGACAAGCTCCACCTCCTACGATGGGTTATCGCCCTGACTGCTCGACGCTAACCGGTCATGATACGTACACGAGGCCTACGAGTCGTTCCCGTCCTCATCTCCGCCAGCGCCAGCGGCCGGCTCGGGCACGTCAAATGTGCGGCGCATGGCCGGGAAGAGAATCACCTCGCGGATCGAGCGCTGGTTGGTCAGGAGCATCGCCATCCGGTCGACGCCAAGGCCGAAGCCACCGGTCGGCGGCATGCCGTACATCAACGCCTCCACATAGTCGATGTCGACTGGCATCGCCTCATCATCGCCCAGCTTGCGCTGCTCGACCTGCGCCTTGAAGCGCTCGAACTGGTCCAGCGGGTCGTTCAGCTCGCTGTAGCCATTGCCGATCTCGGTCCGCGCCGCCATCGGCTGAAAGCGCTCGACGGTGTACTCGCTGCCGGCCTGGCGCTTGGCCAGCGGCGACAGCTCGACCGGGTAGTCCACCAGGAAAGTCGGCTGCACGATCTTGGGGCGCACGAACGTCTTCAGCAGCTCGTCGACGATCTTCGGCCACACCGTGTCCGGCTCGACCTCGGCGCCGGCCTCCTTCGCCAGCCGGTACAGCTCCTGCTGATCGCGATGCTGGTTGAAATCGATACCGGTTTCCTCGAAGATCGCGTCGGCCAGGCTGAGCCGCCGCCAGGGCGGCTTGAAGTCGATCAGCTCGCCCTGGTACTCAATCTCCGTCCCGCCGGTGACGACCGTCACCACCTCAGCGACCATCTCCTCGACGATCTTCATCACCATGTCGTAGTCGGCATAGGCGATGTAGAACTCGAGCATCGTGAACTCGGGTTGGTGGTTGCGGTCGACGCCCTCGTTCCGGAAGTCCTTGCAGATCTCATACACGCGCTCGAAACCGCCGACGATCAGCCGCTTCAGGTACAGCTCGTCGGCGATCCGCAGGTAGAGCGTCTGCTCCAGCTCGTTGTGGTAGGTGGTGAACGGCCGCGCCAGCGCGCCGCCGTAGACCGGCTGGAGCGTCGGCGTCTCAACTTCCAGGAAATCGTTGCGGTCGAGGTACGCGCGCAGCGCCGTGATCATCCGGCTGCGCTTGCGGAACACCTCGCGCACCTCGGGGTTCGAGAAGAGATCGACATAGCGCCGGCGGTAGCGCTCCTCAACGTCCTGAAGCCCGTGCCACTTCTCCGGCGGCGGCGAGATCGCCTTGGAGAGCATCGTCCAGTGGGCGACTTCGAGCGTGATCTCACCGGTCCGCGTGCGGAAGAGCTTGCCGCGTGCCTCGATGAAATCGCCGCGGTCGACGTAGTCGCTGAACCACGAAATATCGCCCTCCAGCAGCCCGCCCTTCCGCAGGTAGATCTGGATGCGCCCGTAGCCATCCTCGATGTGTGCGAAGATCGAGCGCCCCATGTCGCGGATCGTCATCACCCTGCCGGCGACGGTGATCTCCTCGGTGTCATGGTCGCCCTCAAGGGACGGCTCGACCTCTTCGAAGCGCGCCAGCGCCTCGGCGCTGGTGTGAGTGCGTGCCGAGCGCGTTGGGTAGGGTTCGATCCCGGCTTCACGTAGCGCCTCGACCTTGGCGAGCCGGACCCGCTGCTGCTCGGTGAATTCCAGTTCCACGTTCCGCTCCCCTGTCCTTCGAATGCTGCCAACGAAAAAACCGCCGCGGGGCGTGCGTCCCGCGGCGGTTCACTTTCTCAAGCAGGTTGCGCCTCGCTAGCGCACCTCGGTGATCTCATAGATGATCTCGCCCGCCGGGGCCTGCACGGTGATCTTATCGCCAACGCGTTTCCCAAGCAGCGCAGCGCCCACCGGCGAGACGTTCGAGATGCGCCCGGCAGCGGCATCCGCCTCCTGCGGCCCGACGATCACCCAGGTCTCGCCTTCGCCGTACTCATCGACGACGCTCACGGTCGAGCCGAATTCCACGACGCCGCTGCCCGAGGTGTACTCGACGACCTCGGCTTCCTCGAGCATCCACTCGATCTCGCGGATCCGGCTCTCGAGCTGCATCAGCTCGTCCTTGGTGATCTCGATGTCGCTATCGTCCGAGATGTCTCCAGCCTCTCCCAGCTCACGAATGCGCGCCTGCAGCCGGGGCAAGTCCTCCGACCGCAACCGCTCAAGCTCCTCAGACAAGCGTCGCTTGCCGTCGGGCGTTAGCAGGATAGGCTCATTCACCGCCACCTTAGCCCCTCCTCTCGGGACTAACAATCAACGTTGATCACGTACACAGGGTCAATTGAGGGTGGTTAATTTGATAACTCGTTCCTCCAGGGTGGGCACGACTGGACTTGAACCAGTGACCTCACGGATGTGAACCGTGCGCTCTAGCCAACTGAGCTACGCGCCCTCGGCCGCTAGTATAGCATGAATCGGCGCGCCACCGGCGCGCCTGGCCGTGGCCCTATTCTACCCCGAAACCGCTTCTAGCGCACGTCTTGCGAGGCGCACGTGATAGCGCACCCCGTTGGCGGACCGACGCACCTTGTGAAGCGAAGCCCACAACTCGTCATCATTCATCGCCGCCAGCGCCTTCCCGGGGTGCAGCGACGGCAGCGTGCGCGCGCCAAGCGCGGGGTCATGATCGAACTCTCCGGCCGCGGTGTAGTTGACCGGCATTAGATAGCGGGCCGCGCTCAGCAGCGCGGCGTTGATCTCCTCCGCATCGCCGTCGTCGACGCCATCTGCGATCCGGACATTGAGCGCCGCCGCCGCGTCTCGAGCGGCCTGCAGCTCTGCCCGCAGCGCCTCGAAGCCGGGCGCATCGTCGGCCGAGAGCTCGCCGGCCGCGCCCCAGACGCCTTCGAGCGCCTCCAGCTCGGTCAGCATCTCGTGGATCGGACCGGTCAGGTCATACGGCAGGACGGCGTCGGTCGCCAGACGTCCAACGACTTCGACGTAGATTCTGGTGTCGCGATCATGCAGTTCGGGATCGATCTTGTCGAGCGTATCCTCGGTGGTGTGCCACCACCACCCGAGGCCGCCGCTGCGCGCCGCCGTGCCGCCCGTCAGGCGCACCAGATCGGCGGTCACGTCGGACGCCTCGCCCTGATGGGAGACGGACATGAAGATGGCCGGCAGCCCGATGCCCCAGAAGGACTGGTCGCCGGCGCGCCCGAAGCGCTGGTAGATCAGCTCCTGGCCAGTCTGGCGGCGGATAACGTCGCGCGCGAAGCCGTAGGTCTCGGCCATCGTGTTGGCGGTCGTCAGGTCGGTCGCGCCCTTGCCACCGGTCGAATCGACGTTGACGTGGGCCACGCATCGGTCGCGCAGGTCGAACCAGTATGCGTCGGCGAACCAGGTCGAGCCGGCGTAGCGCGCCTGCGAATGCCCCGACCAGAACGCGAAGCGCACCCCGCGCCGCAACTCATCGCGGTGGTTGGCGAGGATGCGCGCGACCTCGATCATCGTGGCATTCGCGCTGCCGTTGTCCATCGCGCCGTAGTGCCACGAGTCGACGTGCCCGCTGAACATCACGTAGTCACGGCCCTCGACATCCAGATCGGCCAGCAGCACCGGGATCTTGCGCCAGCGCGTATCGACGACGGTGGTCACCCGGACGCGCGCCTCGGCGCCGTCGATCAGCGCCTTCAACTGCTCGCCGGTGGCCGAGTCGACCGAGATGACCGGCACCTGCGGCAACATGTCCAGCGTTTCGGGCGTCGGCGAGCCCCACACCGGGCTGACGGTCATCTCGTGCAGGTGCTCGCCGGAGATGCAGATGAGCGCCCTGACGCCGGCCTGCGTCGCCGCGCGCGCCTTCTGGGGGCTGGCCAGCCCCTCGGTCAGCGCGATCTTCCCGGCAGCCTCGGCCGCGCCTAGCTCGGACGGCGACCCGCCCCCGGCATAGACCAGCTGCCCGGCCACGCCGGTCTCCGGCGTGCTGGTCGAGAATGAGGTCGTGATGCAGTGGAAGTCCTGCCCGCCGGCTTGCAGCCTGGCGGAGACCGGGTTGCTCACCAGGCAGGTCGGCTCGTGCAGCGTGATCGCCAGGCCGTAGCCTTCGAGGGTGGATGCGATGAAGTCGAACGCCTTGCGCTCGTCCTCGGTGCCGGTCATGCGTACCCAGCGGGCAATGCCGGCGTTGACCGCCTGCAGCTGGTCCCGCGAGACTTCCTCGATCCATTCATGCGGCGCTGACATCGGCATCCACCTCTCGTCTCATCTGCGTCTTGGCGCGGCGCTTACTCGCACTCGGCGATCGCTTCAACCTCGACCATCGCGCCGGCCGGCAGAGCGGCAACCTGGATCGTCGAGCGCGCCGGGCGATTCGCTCCCATGAACTTCGCGTAGACCTCGTTGAAGGCCGCAAAGTTGCCCAAGTCGGTCAGGAAGCAAGTGGTCTTGACGACGCGGTCGATCGAGCTGCCGGCCTCTTCGAGGATCGCGACGAGATTCTGCAGCGCGCGCTCGGTCTGCGCGGTGATGTCGCCCTCGACGAGCTGGCCGGTGGCCGGGTCGAGCGGGATCTGGCCGGAACACCAGACGGTGTT
>DATGQR010000178.1:0-2189 GCA_035304105.1 Thermomicrobiales bacterium
TCCAGCTGATGCAGGCGCCGTAGCCGGGGAAACGACCAGATGCTGTAAAGAGCCTCGGTGACCGGTCGCCGGTCACCGAGGCTCTTCTCTTTTCACCCAACACGTTTCCTACGCTGCCCTGCGAATCGCCGGGCCGCGTCACGCCCCGATTTGGGATAAGAGCTGCAGGAGCGCCGCCTGCTCGGCGTCGGAGAGCTTGCCGGTCAGGGTTTCGTGAACGGCGGCGGCGTGGACCTCGATGGCCCGATCGATCAGCTCTGCGCCGGCGTCCGTCAGGCAGACGGCGGTCGCCCGGGCATCGTGGTGGGCCTCCGAGCGGACGACGAGTCCCCGGGCTTCCAGGCGGGCCACCAATCGGCTGAGGGCCGGCTGGCTCAGGGTGACGGCGTTGAGCAGATCGCTGATGCGCGTCTCAGCGTCCGGGTGGGACCGCAGATAGAGCAGCACGTCGAACTCGTTGAGCGCCAACCCGCACTCGCGCTCCAGGTCCTCCTCAAGGCGCTCGGCCACACGCGCGTGGGCCATCCGCAGCGTCTGCCAGGCCCGGGCGCAAGCGGCCACGTCGTGGTGAACCGGGCTCCCTGCCATCGCGCTCACTCCACCGGCCAGCGATGCCACTGGCTGAGCACCGGACCGAGCGACTGTTCCTCGAAGTCCAGATGCGAGAGCAGGTGGTCCTCCAGCTCGCCCAGGGCCGCGACGAGCTCCTCGCGGCGCGCGTCAGTCTCCTCGGCCTCCAGCACCCCGGCAAGGGCGGCGATCCGCTCGGTGATGTGGTGGACGACCAGGTGATCCTCTTCGAGTTGGTCGATGACGCGGTTGAGACCCGGAGCGTGCTTGCGGACCATCGGGAAGAGCGCGGCATCCTCGATCGTATGGTGCAGATGGACGAAACGGCAGTAGTACATGCAGCCGTACTTCAAGCGCCAGAGCGGGCTGTTGGTCTCCAACTCGCGGATACCGGCCAGCACGGGCTCGACCGGGCCGCCGGCGCGCACGTCGTCGGCCAGCTGGCGCACTCGCTGCAGGTCGCGGCGCAGCTTGGTATGGATAAAGAGCAGCTCGCGGAACATGCCCTCCGGGGGCGCAAGTGTGGTCTGGTTATCGGCTGGTGAGGTCGTCACTGTTCCTCGTTTCCATCGCGCGGCGCCGGATGGCGCTTGATAGATGCATGCGCATGTATATATCATATCAACATCCGCGCCGCCAACCGCAGCAGTCGGGCGGCTCACTCATCGGAGGCATGACCATGGCAGACTACGGTCACGAACTGGAATTCGGCTTCTTCCTCGACCCGGGCACCGCCGACCCGGCCCGCACCATCGAGATCGCCCAGATCCTCGATGAACTGGGCTATGACCTGATCGGCATCCAAGACCACCCCTACCAGCAGCGCCACTTCGATACCTTCGCGCTGATGGCCTACATCCTGGGCGAGACCGAGCGGGTGAGAGTCTTCCCCGATGTCGCCAACCTGCCGCTGCGCCTGCCGACGGTCATGGCGAAGTACGCCACAACGCTCGACCAGCTCAGCGGCGGCCGCTTCGAGCTGGGCCTGGGCGCGGGCAGCTTTTGGGGGCCGATCAAAGCGATGGGCGGGCCACGCCGCACGCCGGGCGAGGCCCTGGCCGCCCTGCGCGAGGCGATCGAGATCATCCGCGCCTTCTGGAGCGGCCAGTCGCTGCGCTATCGCGGCGAGCATTACCAGGCGGTCGGCGCCCGCCCCGGTCCACTGCCGGCCCACGACATGCAGCTCTGGCTGGGCGTGACCGGCCCGCGGGCCGCTCGGCTTACCGGCGAGCTGGCCGATGGCTGGATTCCCTCGATGGCCTACGTTCCGCCGGCGCGCGCCGCCCAGCTGAGCGCCATCATCGACGAAGGCGCCCGCTCGGCCGGCCGCGATCCCGCCGAGATCCGCCGCATCTACAACGTCGGCGGCGACGTCGCGCCGCTCGTCGAGTCCGGGGGCGACCCGTCCGACCAGCAGATCGTCGGCCCCCGCGACCACTGGGTGGAAGTCCTGACGCGCCTGGCGACCGAATACGGCTTCTCGACCTTCGTCCTCTGGGGCGTCCCGACCGCGCCGCGGCTGCGCATGTTCATCGAGGAGATCGCCCCGGCGGTCAAGGAGCGCGTGGCCGAGATCCGCGCGTCTCGCTGAAAGCCGCCGCGTTGATCGCGTAACCGAG
>DATGQR010000179.1:0-6649 GCA_035304105.1 Thermomicrobiales bacterium
GCTCGACCTTCGGCGGCAACCCGCTAGCCTGCGCCGCTGGCCTGGCAACGATCGAGGCGATCCGCGACGAGGGGCTGCTCGCCGCCAGCGTCGCGCTGGGCGAGCGGCTGCGCGCGGGCATCGAGGCGCTCGGTTCCGACCAGGTCCGCGAGGTGCGCGGCGTCGGCCTGATGACCGGCATCGACCTCCGAGGCCGGGTGACGCCGGTGCTGCGCGGCCTCCAGGAGCGCGGCGTGCTCGCCCTTCCGGCCGGCAGCCTGACACTCCGCATGCTCCCGCCGCTGGTTATCACCGAAGCCCAGATCGATCGGGTCGTCGAGGCGCTCGGAGAGACGCTGGCGGCGACCGCGAAGCGCGGGCGGCGCTAGGCGCGAGGAGCGGGTACCTGCTGGCGCGTTCATGTCGCGATGCCGCCGGATCACCGGGAGCATCGCCGGTGTCATAGGCTGAACGCGCCAGCAGGTACCCGCTTCCATTCACACCACGTCTCAAATCACGTGACTATCTGCAACAACCGCATTTGCCGGTCATGGCAAGGCGTGGTCTGTAGCTGCGGGCAGGCGACGTGTGACGCGGTGGAGTACGTCGCTTGGCCTGAGGCCCTGGACGCTGCCTGCCAAAAGCGCGCAAGATTGCACCTCACGGCCAAGGCAGTTCGAGATGGCGGTGAGGGGTGGGGATGATGCAGATCGAGACCGAACGACTGATCCTGCGGGAATTCGTCCAGGCGGACTGGCAGTCCATGGCTGACTGGTGGCGTGACCCGCGCTACCAGCGGTACTACCCTGAGCGGGAAGACATCGACGCCGTCGTGCGGGGGCTCGTCGATATGTTCGTCGAGGCGCAGGCGGAGGAGCCGCGCCGGCGCTGGCAGCTGGCGATTGCCCGCAAGGATGACGGCCGCATGATCGGTGACGTCGGGATCCGGGTCAACGCCCCCGAGCATCGCGAGGCGAACATCGGCTACGAACTGCATCCGGACGAGTGGGGCCAGGGCTTCGCGACCGAGGCGGCCACGGCGATCGTGCGCTTCGGCTTTGAGGACCTGGAACTGCACCGCATCTGGGCGGAGGTCAACGCCGACAACGTCGCCTCGACCCGGGTGCTCACCAAACTCGGCATGCAGCGCGAAGCCCGCTTCCGCGAGCACCAGTGGTTCAAGAACCGCTGGTGGGACACCGAGATCTACGCCATCCTCGACCGCGAGTGGGCCGCACGCCGAAGTCTGCCGTAGACCGAACTGTATGGAGGCGGTTTGCCCCGTCACCGCCCGAAGTGGCGCGCTCGGGCGACCTCGATTCATTTCGGTCCTGGGAGGTGCAGCGATCTGCGCTCTTCCCTGATCTTCGTCGATGCCGTAGCCTATGAAGGCATCGCAGAGCATCCGACCTGCGGGCCCAGCGCCTGGGCCCGTAGCCCAGCCATCACGGGAGATGACGATATGGCTACCGATTTGACCGAGGCCCGGCGCGCGCCGGGGGCCGTCCGCGCCATGGCAGACGCGGCACTGCGCTTCCTCGACGCGCTCACCGACGAGCAGCGCGCCAAAGCGACCTTCCCCTTCCAGGGTGACGAACGCTACGAGTGGCACTACACGCCGGTCGACCGCAACGGCCTGCCGCTCAAGGAGATGAGCGCGCCGCAGCGCGAGCTAGCCTTTGCCCTGATGGCGACCGGCCTCAGCGTGCGCGGCAACGCCACCGCCCACCAGATCATCGACCTGGAGCCGATCCTCAAAGAGGTCGAGACGATGGAGGGACGGGTGAACCCGCCGCCGCGCGACTCCGAGCGCTACTGGTTCAGCATCTTCGGCGCGCCCGGCGGGCCGGAGCCCTGGGCCTGGCGGGTCGGCGGCCACCACATCGGCATCAGCTTCACGATCGTCGACCGCGACTACGTGGCCCCGACGCCGCTCTTCTTCGGGGCAAACCCCGCCGAGGTGCGTCACGGGCCGCACAAGGGCATGCGGACATTGGCCGAGGAAGAGGATCTGGCGCGGCGCCTGCTGGGCAGCCTCGACCGCGAGCAGAAGGCGGTGGCCATCGTCAGGCCAGTCGCGCCGGACGACATCCTGACCGAGAATTTCCGCAAGGTCGACCCCGACCTGCCGCCCGATGGCATCCGCTACGCCGACCTGACTGGCGAGCAGCGCGGCCACCTGGTCGAGCTGGTGCGCCACTACGTCACCCGCGCGGCCGACGAGGTCAGCGCCGGGGCCTGGCGGCGGATCGAGATGGCGGGATTCGACGGCGTCGGATTCGCCTGGGCGGGGCCGGAAGAGCACGGCAAGGGCCACTACTACGCCGTCAAGGGACCGAGCTTCCTGATCGAGTATGACAACACCCAGAATAACGCCAACCACATCCACTCCGTCTGGCGCGACTACGAGAACGACTGGGGCGAGGACCTGCTGGCGGCACACTACGCCGCCACCCACTCCCACGGCGACCACGACCACTGAGCTGGACCGTCCCCGCGAGTTAGCGCCGAGCGTCCACCGGTTGGGAGCCTGAGAGCGCGGGGTGGGCGCCGGCGATCTCGACCTCGTTCTCGGTCGCGGGGTCGACGAGCGCGCCGCGATTGCGGATGAGCCTGGCGGCGCCCTGCCAGCCGAAGACGGCGACCGCCAGGAGCAGCCCGAAGGCGATGTTCCAGGCCTTGACGATCACGTCGCGCGAGAGCGAGGCGGCAGTGACGACGTTCGCCGGGGCGTAGGCGCTCATGATGGCGACGTCGATGGCCTGGTTGACCCCGATGCCGCCTGGCGTGACGGCTAGCAGGCTGGCGACCAGCCGCGCGCCCAGCATCAGGAAGGCTGTCTCCAGCGTTACCGGGATGCCGAAGGCGGCCATGAAGACGACCGTATAGCCCAGCCGGCAGGCATACGAGCCCAGCGCCGGGACGAAGGCGCAGACCAGATAGCGGCGCGGTTGGCGCAGGATCGCGCCGCCGGCCGCCAGCTGGTCGCCGATGCCGTTGGCCCGGGAGCGCGCGAAGCGGGCGAGCAGCGCCGTCGCCAGCACTATCATCCCCAGGCCGAGCGCCGAGATCAGGGGCTGGTCGCGGAGGAAATAGCCGGCCGGCTTCAGCGAGGTCGAGACGTGGTTGGCAAGCGTCCCGCCAAATAGCGCGACGACGATGAGGATGTTGAGCAGCGCGAAGACAGTGAAGGCGATACTGTTGACCGCGTAGGTCGAGATCAGCGTCGGGACGCGTGCGCCGCTGATGTTCAGGCGCAGGATGCCGAAGGTCGCCAGCGTTCCGGCCTTGGCGGGGGCGATGGCGTTGAGCCCGACGCCGCCCTGGTAGCCTGCCAGCACCTGCCGGTAGCGGACCTCCTGGTCCGGGTAGGTGGCGCGCAGGACGTGCGTCCAGGCCAGCGCGGTCAGCATGGACTCCCCGGCCTTGAACAGCAGGGCGAGCGCGACATAATGCGGCGGTGCTGCCTGCACATGCTCGATGATCTCGGTCAGCCAGGCGCCGACGTCGATGCCCAGCCGTTCCAGGCCAAACCAGAGAGGCACCAGCGCGGGGAGGATGAATAGCCAACTCCGTCGGGTCCGCGGCTTACCGCCGGTTGCGGGCATGTGCGGTTCGCTTCCCGGGTTCTGCGGCTCGGTTGCCATGCGTCTTCGTCTCCGCGTCGTCACCGTTTCTTCTTCCTCGCTGCGTCATATCGGGCGCGAGCGGTGGGACGACGAGTTTCAGCGCCGCGCCGAGCCGGCGGCAGAGTTCGCGGCACGTGCGCGGGGCATATCGCCGGGTACAGCCGCTCCGGCTTGAGCGAGCGTGCCCGCCCAAACATGACAAGAGGTGACAACAATGACTCGCTACGCTGGTTGGAGCGGCACGCTGTGGTGCCGGATCGGGCCATGCGGCCAAGACTGGATGGAGTGACTGGATGTACGAATCCGCCGATGACCTGAAGCATCTTCAGGATCTGCTCGACCGGAGCTACGCCGCGGCCGGGGAGCACCTGCGCAGCATCATCACGCCCGAGCGAAGGATGACCGCCGAAGAGACGGTCGAGTTGCTTCAGGGCATGAAGCTGCTGGCGCTGGCGACGGTGACACGGGACGGCAAGCCGCTCGTCGGGCCGGTCGATGGGTTGTTCTACAAGGGCCAATTCTGGTTTGGCTCGTCGCCGGATTCGGTGCGCTTTCGCCACATCCGCGAGCGCCCCTGGGTGAGCGCGACCCACATGCCCTCGGAGCAATACGCCGTCACCGTTCACGGCCGGGCGGAGGAAATCGACCTGCACAGCGACGAGATGGCCGGCTTCCGCGACTACTGCGTCGAGATCTACGGCAAGAGCTGGAACGAATGGGGCGCCGATGGAGCTTACGCCCGCATCCACGCCGATCGCATGTTTACCTTCCATTTCGACGAGGAATGGCCGAAGAAGGAAGACTAGTCCCGGTCTTGACGCGGGGTCCGCGCCTCGCGCCGTGACGAACTCAGCCCGGCTGCCGCTCCTTTCCAGCGGCAGTCGGGCATTGATATGGCTGATGGACAAACGAACCGGGGACATCACTCGTAGCGCAGCGCCTCGGCGACCGGGACGCCCGCTGCCCGGCGCGAGGGCACCCAGGCCATCAGCAGCGAGGCGGCCAGCGCGATCAGCACGAAGATCCCGATCTCCCCGAACGGGATGACCATCTCGACGTCGTCCGACGAGCCGAACGCGTAGTCGCTGGAGACCAGGTTCCAGGAGAGCAGCAGGCCGAGCACGGTGCCCGATACGATGCCGAGCACGGTGATCATGGTCGACTCGATCAGGAAGCTGGCTGCGACCAGCGAGCGTTTGTAGCCGATCGCTCGCAGCATGCCGATCTGCTGTCGCCGCTCGACGACCGAGCGGAAGGCCAGCACCCCCAGGGCCGCGACGCCGACGACCAGGCCGAGCATCATGAAGCCCTCGACCAGCGTCAGGAAGCCGCGCGACATGCGCGAGTAGCTGTCAATCAGCTCGTCGTAGCTGGTGGCCTGGATGCCGTGGGTCATCAGGGCGGCCTCGACGTCTTTGGCGAAGGCTTCGTTGTCGGTCTCGGGCGCAGTCTGGATGACGTGGGTGATGTAGGTCGTGGTGGGCCGGCTCCGGAAAGTGTCCAGGTAGGCGGGCTCGGTCATCAGCACGCCGGGGAAGGCGATGACCTTCGTGTCCAGCACGCCGATGACCGTGAATGACGTGACCTTGCCGGAGAGCGGGTCGGCGATCTCGATGTCGATGGCTGGCATCGTCTCGTCGTCCGGGCTGATGCCTTTCAGCGCGAACTGGTCACCGGCGATGACGAAGGGGCCGCCCGGGCCAAGCGCGCCAGCGTCGACCACGACCAGGTTCGGGTTCGCCCGCAGCGCATCCCAGACCGCCTGGTCGCTGTCATAGCCGGCCGCACGCGTCTGGAACGGGAGCTTGCTCTGCCGGATGAAGGCCTCGTCCGCGCCGTTGATCTGGTAGGTCTTCCACTCGTCCTCGCCGGCCAGCCGGATCTGCGTGCGCTCGGTGGAGATCGAGAGCAGGCGCGCAGTCCCGGCGATGTCACCGGAGGGCACGCCCCGCTCGGCTAGCGCCGCCTCGACATCGTCGATGGCGTTGGTCGTCGCCTGGACGGCCTGGATGTCCCAGCCGCCGGCGGCGACGTCGGAGCCATAGATGAGTTTGTCGGCGGTCGCCATCATCGTCGCCATCATGACGAGTGCGAAGATCACCAGGCTGAACATCGCGATCGTCATGCCGGTGCGGCCCTTGCGCTCGAGCGGGTAGGCGATGGCGGTCTTGACGGCCGGCAGCCAGCGGCTGAAGGCGCGCCCGAGCAGGCCGACGAGGTTGGTGATGACCGGGGCGTTCCAGACGATCAGCACCGTCGTCGCGGCGACCAGCATGATGCCGGAGAGGAAGAACATCTCCATCGCGCCGGTCGTCTCGGGGAAGATCCGCTCGCTGAGCGACGGGGGCAGCAGCCAGAGCACCAGCACGACGATGGCCGCGAGCGAGTAGAGCGGGCGCGGGGGGGCGCCGAGCCGGCGCAGCAGCGCAGCCAGGCTGAGCGGGATGAGCGAGAGCCCCAGCATGAACGCGAAGGCGTTGCCGCTGCTGCCGCCCGCCCAGGCGGACAGGCTGCCGATCGCCAGCCCGAGAATGCCGAAGATCAGCCAGCGCTTCCCGGCGCGCGCCGTCGACGGCTCCGGCAGGTCGCGGATGGCCCGGACGATGTTGAGGTTCGAGATGCGCCAGGACGAAATGACGATCGTGGCGAAGGTCACGACGACGCCGAGGGCGTAGGCGATGATCAGGCTCTTCCAGGTCGCGGCCGGCGTGATCGTGAAGAAGTCGCCGACCATCCGGGCCGTGAACTGGGCGATCAGGAAGGCGACGCCCACGCCCAGTGCCGCGCCGAGCAGCGCTGAGACCAGGTCGTAGGCGATGCCCTCCGCCAGGAACATCTCGGTGAGCTGGCGGCGCTTCATGCCCACCGCGCGCGCCATGCCCATCTCCGACTTGCGCTCGGCGGCCAGCATGACCAGGATCAGGAAGATCAGCAGGATGCCGACGGCGATCGAGAACATGCCGAAGATCAGGAACAGCGTCAGGAAGCTGTTGCCGACGAACTGGGCCAGCTCGATGTCGTTCTGCTTCACCGGGACGGCG
>DATGQR010000180.1:0-4224 GCA_035304105.1 Thermomicrobiales bacterium
GCCAGCTCCTCGAGGACGAGCCTGTCCGTCTCCACGTACCTTCGGCTTCCGTACTTCACCTCCACTGCCAACTCATCGATCGCAATCAGGCGCTCGTCAGACGTCACGCTTGCGTGTCTCCTCGTAGAATCCGCGACTCACTATCCAGTGCATCACGTGCATCCCGAAAGACGTGCTGCCGGTGATAGGCCATGTAAGGCTGATGCCCCGCCACAAGTCGCACGGCGCCCGTCTGTAAGTCTTCTCCCAGCAGAAGGCGCCGGGCGTGGTCAGATAGTTGAGCGCTGAAAACCGCCGAGCCACCTTCGTCGAAGGTCAGGAATCCACGGTCGAAGAGCACGTCCAGATGCACCGCGAGCAGGAGCCCGTTGTAGACATCCAGGCGCTCTCTGTCGTTGCAGTCCTTCCATGGCTTCGCATGACTCGCGCGCAGCAGCTCGGGTACATCGAGGCCGGTCAATGCGCAGCGCCCGCCCCAGTACTCCATCAGCATCTCACGGAACAGGTCCTGCCCTACGCGCTGTCTCACCAGTGCTTCCGCCTCAGTCCTCGCGACCGCGGCGAGCCGCTGCGCGAAGCGCTGCTGGGGTGCGGGCGGCAGTTGATCCAGAAGAACGCGGAGGCGGCGTAGCGCCAGATACAGATCCTGCGCGCTACGGCAGCGAACTGCCCCGACGGCTCCAGGGGGGAGCGGCACCTCGGCCCACGCCAATGGCGTGAACTCCTGCAGCAGTGGCCGCGCCGCTACGGCGAACGCCGCCCCAGCCCCTGACGGAAGCAGCCATACCACGTGCTCGGAACCGCTCACGCCGAACCGCACCCACTCATTGTCAGCGCCAAGACGGAGATCGAAGCCGGCGTCGCCGACAGCTTTCCGCACCAGTGGTGGCAGGCTCATCGGCACCTCCCGGCGCGATAATCCGCAGGTGTGCACTGGAACGCACTACCGTTCCACACACCACGCTTCTCGGCACGAGCGGTGTCCACCGCCGCCCGGATCTCGTCAATTCGCGCGACGTTCGGAGGGTAGACGGCGACCTGAGCGAAGCCGGCGCGGACCAGCGCACGATTGACGAGCACGTCGCCAGAATAGACGTAGGCAAGTATGCGCCGTGAGCGATCGTACAACTCAGTGTCGAACCGAAGCGTGACACGACTGCCCGGCGGCATCAACCGCCGCAACAACAGCGTGGCTGAATCGGCGTAGATGCTCTGGCCCGTTTCATCAGCGTCGACGAGCAGCAGCCGCACCCGGCTTCCGCCCTCACACTGAAAGGTGTCACCATCGATGATCCGCGCGACGACGCACTGCGCCGTTCCGTTCACGCTCGGCCGTATGAGGGCGGTGTCGAGCTGTGGCGCGCAACCGCGAGCTGTCGATGGTCTGTAGCCCGCCGCCTGGGCTTCCGTCGCGCTCCTGAACCATCGGAGATTGCGCTTCGAGAGACTCTTCCACCCGTCGCACCCGGCCCAGTAGAAGACCTGCCCCCTCGAGGAAGCGACGAACTGAGCGTCGGCCGGCCGCGTTGCCTGTGCCGAAGCGGTGGTCGGCACGAGCGCGAACAGCGTCGCAACAAGGTACGAGAGCGTGCGCAGCCTCATAGCGCCTTACTCCCGAACATGGAGTGGCGTAGCACCCGTGGCCGGGCGCCGCTGTGTGGAACCGTCACGACGAGGTGGCGAGTCCACCCAAGGTCGATTTGCACGATGAACCGCGACGCATCGCGAGCGGAGAATCGCTGCTTGCCACGTGTGCCGGGCGTTGCCCGCGCCAGCGCGGCAATCACGTCGTCCGGCAGATCCTCTACGGGGGCGAGGCTGCGGCACGTCGTACACCGGCCATTCTGAATGTCCTTCGTGCAGCACCGGCCTCCGCACCATTCACAGCTATGGGCATGCGTGCGGCAGGTGGCTCCGGAGCAGACGTCACACGGGGCCGTACCTTCTATGGAGAACGTGCGGCCGTCGATGTGGCAGGTTGTTCGATGCTGTGCGCAAGCCGCGGCAGCGGGCAGGTCATTGAGGACGGCGAGATGCGACCAGCAGTGCCAGCGACCATCCCCGTGGCATGCGGCGGCGTGTCGCTCGCAGCCGGCGAGCCCACATTCTACGCACGTGTGCACCTCGTCAGTTGCGAATACTACCTCCGTCGCTTCGTGGCCACACGCGGCGACGTGTTCGTTGCAGATGAAGCGGCGCGACAGGTCGGCTCGCCGGATATGCTTCGAGCAGTGAGGCTGGCCATCCGCGACGCAACGCACCTGGTGTTGCTCGCAGATCCAGGTCCCGCACGTTCCACACTGCTCGGCCTCGTCGCGCCCGACCGGTTCGCTCCTACCGCCCTCGCAGTAGACTACGCACTGCGTGCATAGCAGCCGTTCGCCACGGGGGGCGCTATCCACCGTCGCCACAGCGTGCTTCCGACAAACTCCGCGTCCGCATGAGCCGCACGCGGCGATACACTCAACGCATGCAGTGTGGCCACCATCCGAGCAAACCGCCTGGTGTGCGCTGCAGTGCACGCGGTCGCAGGACCAGCACTCACTCCCGTCTTCACTGCAGACGGGGGCGCCATCGATGGCGCAACTGGAATGGCCGTGTTCGGTGCAGAACCGCTCATTGCAGACGCTGCACAGCAAAGTGCACTCGACGCCAATTGCGTGACCGGCACGGCAGACGGTCAAATGCTCAGGCTGTCCGCGGCACCCGGGGCACCGAATGCCCCATGCGCCCTTGCCGGTGAGGAACCGCTCGGCGTTCAGGGCCGCCGTGCGTCCAGTTGCCGTGACCAACTGCCACGTCGCACGCTCTACCAGCACAGCTCGCTCGAGGACCTGCAGCGGCACGACGTCGATCCGTACTTCGTGTCGCCGGGTCTCCTCCGTACGGCGTTTCTCGTGCTCCCGCTCGACGGTCTGGACGGCGGCAGATCCTGGGCCGGATGCGGCGAGTACCTCCGTCTTCACTGCGGCGTAATAGCGGTCGATCCTGGCGAGCTCCGCCTTCAGCTCGCGCTCAGCCTGTGCATTCAGCGCCTCGACCCGCGGGGCAACCTTGGCCTCGAGTCCGGCGATGAGTGCCGGCGCGAGTCGATCGGCTCCGGAAACGCTCGCAGGGCGTTCGTCCGGATGTTCGTCGGTCTCCGGCGCGTCCATCTGCGCCGCCACATCCTCGGGCAGCTCGAGGCCGGTAGCGACATCGATCGGGTCGCCGACGACGACTTCCTCGTGCAGCGCCGCACCCGCGGCAATCGACACCTTTGCCGTGACGCGTATGCAGCGGCGCAGTTCCCGTGTCTGCTCGCTGCGCTCGACGGTCGCATCGACGACCGGGACGTCAGGTGCGGCGGCATCGTCGCAGACCGTAATCGGGAGCGGTCCGGCGACACGCCGGCCACCGTGGCGGCGTAATGCAGCGACCAGCCGCTCCAGGAATACGCTCCCGGTCACCGGAAGCTCGGCCTCGGGATGTGCCTGCGCTGCGTCGATGTCGAGCGCAAGCAGGTGCTTCGTCCGGCCGCCGAAGGCGTGGGCTTCCGTGGCCGGGAGCGTAAGGCGCAGGAGGCCGGGCCCGACCTCCTCCAATCCGGCGCCCGCGAGGCGGACGTACTGTTCGAGCAGATCCCGAACGCGTCGCTCGACGACGCCTGCCGAGCCTTTCGGCTCCTCCATCGGCTCGAGCAACACCTCGCTCACAGCTCGGCCTCCAGCGACGTGATCGTCATCGGCAGCCTGTCGGCCTGGGCGACGACGACGACGGTCCTCTGCGTGTGGGTAAAGCCCGTGAGACGCACGAGCCGTCCGAACGGCGAGTTGCCGGCGTCCTCTGCGTGCGCGTTCTCGAGGGCCTCCATGACTTCGTGGACGTGCAGCCCGAGCTGTGCACGGCGCGCTTCGACGCCCGGTGCGAGCTTTACGTGCGTCGTGCCGTAGCCGATGCGCAGTCGTCCGGCATGATCGAACAGGTGGAAGTCTCGCTCGAGGAGAGCGGCGTTGTCCGCCGGAGCGACAAACGATGCCGCCTCCTCCTGTCGCAGTCCCTCGTCACGCGATTTCTCGATCTCCTGACCGAGCGTGCCCAAGAATCGCTCGAAGTCATCTTCCGACCCTGCGGCGAGGAACGCCTCGGCCAGCGACTTCTCGAGCTTCTCGCCACCGCCGTATTCACCCAGAATGACGTCGAGTTCGCCGACCACTAGGCGGAAGAGCTGGATCTTCTGATCGA
>DATGQR010000181.1:0-14052 GCA_035304105.1 Thermomicrobiales bacterium
CCAGATCAACCACCTGGTGAACGTCTGCGGAATCGACCACGTCGGCATCGGCACCGACAAGGCCGGGCCGGGGCCGTCGACCAGCTCGCTGGTCGAGTATCCCGACTCGATGCCGGCCAGCCACCCCGACGAGTTCAACTGGAGCGGCTTCCGCAACGAGGAGCACCGCCTGACCGACGAGTACGACATGCAGGGCTTCCAGAAGTTCGGCGACTGGCCCAACCTCACTGTGGCCCTCGCCGCGGCCGGCTACAACGAGGAGGAGCTTCGCAAGCTGCTGGGCCTCAACTACCTGCGCGTCTTCCGCGAGGTCGTCGGTTAGGCCAGCGGGAGCGTCGACAAGGATTGTGAAGACGCGCCCAGCCTTGTCGCCCGGTTAGTCATCCTCAAGGTTCGACAGGGAACGGCAGAGCTTCCCGCATATCCCGGACCCAGAGGGTGCCCCCTGGGTCCGGGATATGCACTTGGTGCGGCTAGCCCGTCAAGCGGCGCAGGACGGCCGGGCCGCGACCGGCCCGGGCGACTGAGCCGGCGGGGACCGGAGCACGGCGACGGTAGGCCTCGTCCAGCAGGCGCTCGACGTCCGGGCGGCGGAGCAGCCACTGAAGCGGGCCGAAACGGGTGACGCCGTACTCGTCCACCCTGCCCACGCCGCTGACGACCGCCAGGTCATCCAGCTCGCTGATCGTGATCGCCTCGGCCGCTCGCTGATCGAGTTCGTAGCCCACCGCCCGCAGGAAATCCTCGTAGCCGGTCGGCAGCAAGCTCCCCGGAACCGGCCAGTGGCGCTCGCCTTCGCCGCGCGCGGCCGCACAGGAGGCCAGCAGCTGGGGGAAGTGCTGGTCGGCGAATTCCAGCGTCTCAGTCTCGCGCCCGTCGGCCGCGGTCGCGCGGACTACGAAGCCACCCTCAACCTCCAGGATGTAAATGCGCCGGAAGCCGTAGAGATCGAGGTGCCGGCCGACCGCCCGCAGGCGATTCTGGTACGTCAGCCGCATCAGCGCCTCATCGATGCCGGCCGGGATGATCTGAGCCGGCAAGATCTGGTCGATCCGGCTGGTGACCTTGAGCTGGCCGATCAGACTGGCCACGGCGACCTCATAGCCGCGGCTGATCGGCACGTAGTCGATGACGTCGGCGTGGAAGGCGGCCACGGCGACGCGATCCGAGCCGGCCCGCGAAACCATGACCACCGGCAGGTCCGGACAGTGCTTGCGGATGTCGAGCAGCAGGTCCAGCCCGGTGCGCTTGCCCGGCAACTCGTGGGAGAGCACGCAGACATCGCAGGGGCGCAGGTCCAGCCAGCGCACGGCTTCCTCAACCGCGACATCGTGGATCGCCTCCACGCCGACGCCGCGGATAGCTCCCGCGAGCTGGCGGTACTGGCGACCGCTCTCCGCGATGATCGCGACGTGCAGGCCACTCATGTGCACTCCCCCGTTTCCTGTTCTGGTCCGGCGAAGCGGCGCATCGCGGACCAGTAGAGCACCGTGTTGCCGAGAACAGCCCGCAGATCCTGGTAATGGGACGGCTTGGCGATGTAGCCGCTCGCGCCCAGCTCGTAGGCGCGTGCGATGTCCGCCTGTGCGTCCGATGAAGTCAGCATCACGACCGGGACGCGCTTGTGCCGCTCGTCGGCGCGCAAGCGAGACAACACCTCGAAGCCGGAGAGACCCGGCATGTTGATGTCGAGCAGGATCAGATCGGGTGGCTCGGGCGCGACGTCGAGCCATGCCAGCGCCTCCTCGCCGTCCGATAACGACTCGACGTCGCGCTCGTTTCCCAGGTCGCGCAGCGCCCGACGGATGAGCAGGACGTGGTCCGGGTCGTCATCGATCAACAGGATTCGCAGCGTTGTCGCCTGCAGGGCAGAGGAACTCATCCCGCCACATGGTCCTTTCCAATGCTGGCATCCAGCTTCGGCAGCGTGAAGCAGAAGGTCGTGCCGGTTACCGCTTCGGGATCGATCCAGATCTCGCCGCCGTGCAGTTGCACGATCCGCGCGACGAGCGCCAGCCCCATGCCGGTGCCGCTCGGGTTCAATTCCTTGCCGCTCCTGAGCCGCTGGAACATCCCGAAGACGTCCTCGCGGTGATCTTCGGGAATGCCCACGCCGTTGTCGGCTACTCGCACCAGCCAGCTGGCGCCCTCCTGTCGGGCGCTGATGGCGATCCGCGGGGCGCGCTCGGGCGGCGTGTACTTGATGGCGTTATCGATCAGGTTGGAGAAGAGTTGCACCATGCGCGTCCAATTGGCCTCGACCATGACGCCGTCCAGTTCGATGCGCAGCTTCCCGCCGCGTCGCTGCAGGCTGAAGCGCTGCTGCTCGGCGACGTTCGCGACCACCTCGGCCAGGTCGAGCGGCACGAAGTCGGCGTCCTCCCGCCCAACGCGCGAGACATTGAGCAGATCGTTGAGCAAGCCCACCATCTGGCCCGCGTTGGCGACCACCCGCTCCAGGATGTAGCGCCCCTCGACATCCAGCTTGTCGCGGTACTCGTCGGCCAGGATCGTCGCCAGGCCGTGGAGCGAGACGAGCGGCGCGCGCAGGTCGTGCGAGGCGACGACCGCGAACTCCTCCAGCGCCCGATTGCTGCGCGCCAGCGCCTCGGAAGCCACCTGAATCTCGCGCTCGTGGCGCTTGCGCTCGGTGATGTCGTGCATGATGACGACGCCCACCTCGATTGCCCCACCGTCCTCGGCAACCGGGATAGCGCGCACCTCGAACTCGCGCTCGCCGATCGTCACCTCGTAGCGCTGCGGCCGACCCGCCAGGACCGCTCGCATGCGCTCGACGGTCTCCGCGCCGACCTCAGCGCTCCAGGCCTCCCAGACCGTCTTGCCCTCGAAGGCCGCCCCGCTCAATCCCAGGCCGGCCAGTCCCTGGCCATCGACGACGATATAGCGTAGATCGCGGTCGAAGACGGCCACGATGGCGCCCGGCAGGTTGCGGATCATGGCGCGGTAGATCTCGGCGCGCTGGCGCTCCTGGCTCTCAACGGCCTTGAGCGCGGTGATGTCCTCGATCTCGACCAGCGTGTACATCGCCGTCCGCCGGGGCAGGCGCAGTGCCGTCAAGTGGAAACGCGCCCAGCGCATCTCGCCGCTGCGAAGCAGGCAGCGCACGTCCAGCCCGGCGCGCTCCAACTCCGCGTCCACCAACCGGCGATGGGCGGCGCGCACGGCGCAGCGGTCTTCGGGGTGGGTCTGGTCGTCGAGGAGCAGGCCCAGGAAGGCGTCCTCGTCATAGCCGAAGAAGGCCGACATGGCGCCGTTGACCCGCAGCCAGTAGCCGCCCGGGCTGAGGATGCCCATCGCCACGGCGGAGAGGCTGAAGAGGTCCATCGCGTGGTGCGGATTGAGGACGGCGCCAGCGTAGGCGGAACGAATATCGCCCGGCGGCGGGCCGAGCTCGCTTGTCAGGGTCGCCATGCTGCCCTCTTTCGCATCCTGCTGTCCGGGCGTCCGGCGCGCTCCATGCGCCGCATCAGTGAAATGGTTAGCCCGATCCTATCCCTGTCCAGGCCTGGGCAGTGAGGGAGAACAGTCCTGATTGCCCGTTAGTCAATTCTGACGCGCCGTAATTCCCTGCCTCTCAGTCGTCTACCAGGAATCGGAGAGGGCATAGGGGACGTGGGGTCATAGGGCACCGATAAGTATGTAGTCAGGTAGAAACCACCGCGACCGTACGCCACTCTCGCGACGATTGAACATGTCCACGACCGGCGTGACATGGCCGAACGATCCTTGTGTTTGCGCCGCATCTCCGGTGGAGTGGGGGTTGCACGATCCCGGGTCACGTTGCGTTTGCCGGCCATGAGGCGTATCGTCTCAGGCATGGGCCCCGGCACGGCGCCAGCGATTGGGCTGCACCATGAACGACCACGGATCTCGCGAAGCGGAACTGCGCCGGCTGGCGGAGCGGCAGGGGCTGACGCTGCGGAAATCCCCGGACCAGGAGTCCGGTGCAGAGGGCGGCTATCAACTGGTCGCAGCCGGCGGCCAGACCACCATCACCGGTGACGGGCTTCACGAATATGCGCTGAACCTCGACGAGGTCGAAGCACTACTCACCAACGATCAGGCCACACCCCAGGCCCAGGTTGTGTCCTCGCCACGCCACACGCGTAAGGCGGCGCGCGGCGCTGAGACGCGCACCACCGAGTGAGGCGACGGCGCAATCATTGGCTCCCGCGAGGAACTGTAGGAGAAGTGTAGAGGTACGCCGGGTTGCCTCGGGTGATAGCGAGCGCCTATCATAGGTGACGTCGGTGATATCGTGAGGCCCCTCGGAGAGGATCGCGGTCGGTTTGAAGAAGGTCGTCCCGGTGCATCCCGGCATGTGGCCCGACTTGACCGTCCCGATCGGCCAGCCCTGGTTCGGGCAGGAGTGTGATGTCAGGTTTGGGAGGCTGAGGATCACCGAGGTCGACCGCATCTCGCTCCCCTGGTTTGGCGGCTACGAGTTCGCGGTCTACGCCCGCCACCCCGATCCCGACGTCACCATCACCTTCGTCTACCTCAGCTCCTTCAACCCCCTCGACGACACCCAGCTCGTTTCCTAGCACGGCTTCATAGACTACAGCCGTCCCCCGCGTGTTGTTGATGCGGTGCGGCGGGGATGATGGCGCATGCTCCCCAAGGAAACCGAGCGGGCGTTGGCGGTGCGCGCTCGATCCCGCCCAGTCGGGCTAAATTATCAAGCTCACCTTGATCGATTTGATATTATCTGCCCTTGTTGTGGGCATCGCAGCCGGCGGGGCCTGGGGGGACAAAACGGCTTGATCAGCACGACACGCGTCCGCGAACGCGCTCAGGGGATGTTCTACGGCTGGTGGATCGTCTCCGGCGCATTCGGCATCCAGGTATTGCTCTCCGCACTGCTGATGCAATCCTTCGGCGCCTACGTGCCGGTGCTCCAGGATCACTTCGGCTGGTCAAAGGGCCAGATCTCGGCCGCCTTCTCACTACAGCGCGTCGAGAGCGGCCTACTCGGCCCAATCCAGGGCTGGATGCTGACCCGCTTCGGGCCACGCAAGGTTATGCGTGTCGGCATCCTGATGTTCGGCGTCGGCCTGATGCTCCTCAGCCAGATCAACTCGCTGACCACCTTCTATCTGGCCTTCGTCGTTATCGCCGTCGGCGGCAGCCTGGGCGGCTTCATGTCGCTGACTTCGACAATCGTCAACTGGTTCACGCGCCGGCGCGCTACGGCGATGGGCATCGCCCAGATGGGCATGAGCGTCGGCGGGCTACTGGTGCCGCTGGTCGCGCTGTCGCTGACCGACGTCGGCTGGCGCACGACCGCCTTCGCCTCGGGCGTCATCGCGCTGGCTGTCGGGCTACCGCTCACCCAGCTAATGCGGCGCAGCCCGGAAGAGTATGGCCTGCTGCCGGACGGTGACGATCCCCAGACGATTGCTCTGCGCCGAGCACAGGCGCGCGCCGCCAACCGCCTGGAGCCGGAAGAGGTCGAGTTCACCCCGCGCCAGGCGATGCGTACGCGCGCCTTCTGGTTCATCTCGCTGGGCCACGGCTCGGCCGTGCTGGTCGTCTCGGCCGTCATGGTGCACCTGATCACCCACCTCAACGAGGGACTGGGTTACTCGCTGACCGCGGCGGCCACGGTCGTCTCGCTAATGACGGTGATGCAGATGATCGGCCTGCCGCTGGGCGGCTATCTGGGCGACCGCTTCGAGAAGAAGAAGATCGCCACGCTGGCAATGTTCGGCCACGCCTCGGCGCTGATCATGGTCGCCTACGCCACCAACCTGGCGATGGTGATCTTCTTCGCCGTCGTCCACGGGCTGGCCTGGGGCATGCGCGGGCCGCTGATGCAGGCCATGCGGGCCGACTACTTCGGCCGCAAGGCCTTCGCCCAGGTGATGGGCTACTCGTCGATGATCACGATGTTCGGCATGACCGGCGGGCCGCTGGTGGCCGGAATCCTGGCCGACCAACTGGGAGACTACCAGCTGGGCTTCACGATCCTCGGCGCGGCCGCCGGCATCGGCTCAGTGTTCTTCGTCTTCGCCACCCGCCCCACCCCGCCCTCGTCCCACGGCACGCCCGCCCTGGCCCCCGACGCCAGCTTCCGCCCGGCCGACTAGACGGGCGAATCAGTCACCAGCCAGTTCGTGTTCGCGGGTTAGCTCGCGCAGGCGATCCCGGTAGTAGGCCGGGTACCAGCTGGCGATGGCGCGCATACCCTCGCCGGAGTAGCGACCCGAGAGATCGCGCGGCAGCGGCGCGGCCGAGGAGAAGGCCAGGCGCAGCCGCTCGCGCAGCGTCGTGGCCCAGCGCCAGGGCTGCTCGTCAACCGGGTGTCGCTTGCGCGTCACCCAGGAGAGATCGTAGTAGGAGACACACTCGATCCAGGCAGCCATCTCGGGTGGGACGTAGGGTCGCAGCCACTCGACGGCGGCATCCAGCCGGTCATCGCCAGCGTGACGCGCCGCCAGCGCCAGCGCCGGATAGACGAAGCGCGCGTGGTAGGCCGGGCCGGACTTCTTCACCGCCGCCAGGACCGGCGCCGGCCCGGTGCACTCGAGCTGGCGCATCAGGTCAACGATCTGCACCATCCGCAGCCGCGAGTCGAGTGCCGACAGCGAGGCATGCACGGCCAGATGCAGCGTCATCGCGCGGTCGTCCGGCACGCGCCGCCCGCCGCCGACGTCTTTGAGGTTATTGACGATCCAGCCGGTGATGTCCCAGCGGATGCCGCGCATCATCTCGACCACACGAGGGTGAGACTCAACATCGCGCGGGTGATCGGGATGCTCGCCGGGCTCATCGACCTGGGGCCACTCGTGCTCGCAGTATTGATAATGAAGGTGCTTCCAGGTCAGGCCGCTCAGCCCTGTCGAGTAACTGATCGGCAGGCAGTAGCCGGCGTGGGCGAAGGCCAGGTCGATCTCCTGCTGGTTGGGATGGCGCACCAGCAGGTCGAGGTCGGCCATCGGGCGCCAGCCGATCTCGTCGCGGCGGTCGAGCAGCATCGCGCTGCCCTTGAGCGGGATCGCCTCGATGCGGTCGCGCTCGAAGGCGGCCAGGACGCGCTCCAGGTCCTCAGCCAGCAGCTCCAGCCGCCGGCGATTGCGCTCGACCTGAGTGTCCAACCACGCGTCGATCTCCGGATTGATGCGCAACTTGCCGCGCCGCACCCGCTCGCCCAGCAGCGGTCCCAACCCGTGTATCGCGATCTGGTAGACCAGCTCGTCATCGGTCACGGCCGGGGGTGCGCCCGGCGAGCCGAAGATCGCGCGCTCCAGCCAGTCGACGGCGCGCGGCTCTGGCTGGCCCCGGACGACACGTGGTGCCGGGCTGCCCTTCGACTCTTCCCGCGCCAGCCGCAGATAGTCTTCGGTGACGCGATCCCAGTTGAAGTGCGTCCTGACGCGCTGACGCGCCGCCTCCCCCAGTGCCCGGGCATCGTCGCCGCCCCGGTCGACCCACTCCATCAGCTCCACCAGCTCGTCGACCGTGCTGAAGTAGCGCACGGCGTCGCCGCCCACGCCGCGGTTGTCGGGGATGTCGCGGGCCAGCACCGGGTTGCCGCAGGCCATGGCCTCGATCAGCGCCGGGTGCGTGCCGTCGGAGGCGACCGGGAAGACGTAGGCGTGAGCGTGATGGTTCAGCTCCCAGTAGCCCTTGCCGTAGATCGCGCCGGGGAAGGTGACGACCCCCTCGCCGCGCTCGTGCAATTTCGCCTTGTACTCGTCAGCGTAGGGCGCGTCGCCGACGATGACGACCTGCCGGCTAATCTTCGCCCGCCGCGCCGCTTCGACCAGGTCGAGCACGCGGTTTTCCGGTTCCAGCCGTCCGACGTAGAGGAAATAGCCGCCCGGCTCAAGCCCCAGGGCGTCGAGCTGCCCGTTCAGCTCCGGCTTCCCGGGATTGGCGCCGTAGGGGATGTACTCCAGTTCGATCCCGTACTGCTCGCGGTAGTAGTTGCGCACGTTGTGGGAATCGGTGATCGTGCGGGTGGCGGCCCTGCCGGCCAGGCGCTCGGCGAGCTTGAGCATCATCCGCGCCGGCGCCGGCCACTTGGCGCGCCGCCAGTCCAGCCCGTCGACGTTGAGCAGCACCGGCAGGCCAGCCAGCCGTAGCGCCAGCGCCTGCGGGCTGTTGCCGACGCCGAAGACGATCACGGCGTCATAGCGGCGCAGCGCGGCGTGCAGTGCGGCCAGCGACGTGTGCGCGACCGTGTCGAGATACTTGTTGCGGATCGTCGGGAGCTTGACCAACCGGACGCCCTTGTAGACGTCCCCGGGGTAGTCGATCGGCGGGACCCGGCAGTAGACGGTGACATCGTGGCCCAGTGCCGCCAGGCGCGTCGCCACCTCCTCTGCGCAAGTCTCGAATCCGCCGTAATTGGCCGGGATGCCGCGACTTCCCAGCATCGCGATGCGCAGTCGCGCCGTTCCAGGCTCCACTTCCACCCCCGCTTGCCTCTCCGAATCCCGGGCGAGTCTAGCCAGCGGGCGTCGCATAATCAACTCGTGCTCGGCGCCAGCCAGTCTCGGCGCTCGCCGGTCACCCATGCGGCGCCCACGAAAGGATAAGAGATCGCGCCGCGATCAGGTGATGCTCCGCTGGCCGATGTGGGCGTCAGCGCACGTCCGACACCGCCCTCTCGATGCTGCCAGCCAGTCATAGAGGCGCGCGAAGGAAGCTCGGTAGCGTTCTGCAGAGTAGCGCCGCCGGGCGACCTCTGCCGCTGCTTGGCCCACACGCTGCCGCAGATCGGCGTCCCAAAGCAGATCCGCGAGCATCGCCGCGATCGACGCGGGCTCGCGGCCGCAGTAGAAGCCGGTCACGCCGTGCGTCAGGATCTCGTCGCTACCGCCACCGTTGAGCGTGGCGACGACCGGCAGTCCGGCCGCCATGCCCTCGATCACCACCAACCCGAACGGCTCCGGGCGCTGCGAGGCGAGCAACAGCACATCGAAGCCGTCCAGCTCGGCCTGGACGTCCGGAACTTCGCCGACAAATTCGACATAATCCTCGACGCCGAGATCTTGAACCAGTTGCCGGTACTCAGTTCGCAGGTCGTCGCGCCCGGGCGGGACGTCGCCGACGAAGCGCATCCGGAAGCGCGCGCCGCGCTCTGCCAGCAGGGCGGCCGCCTGAATCGCCTCGGCCGTGCCCTTGCGCGGGGACAGCCGACCGACGACGCCAACGACGGCCAGCGCGGCCGGGTCGCGACCGGAGCGATCGATTGGCCGGATGTCCGGGTTGACGCTGTTCTCGACCAGCCGGGTGCGGGCCAGGCGCCGGGCGCTACCGCCGACCAGCGCCCGGGCGACCGAGCGCGAGTTGGCGACGACCTGCCCGCCGGGCGGGATCATCAGCAGCAGGCGGATCAGCGCCTTGTAGGACTTCGGCTCATCCCCGATGTGCTCGTGGACGTGCCAGAGGTGTGGCCGGCGCAGCAGCGCGGCGGCGGTCGCGCCGCAGACGACCGCGACGGTGTTGGAGTGAACGAGGTCGACGTCATGGTGGCGGATGATCCGGGCCAGCGCCAGCGTGCCGCCCACCAGACGGCGAACCAGCAGCGGCAGATTGCGCGGCGTCAGCAGCGCCCGGCGCAGCACCAGCATGTCAACCCGCTCGATACGCGCCCCGGCAGCTTCGAGCGCCCGGCTCATTGCGCCGGAGTAGGGCAGGTCGGTCGGCAGCACGACGATGGCGCGGTCCTCTGGCGGCAAGCTCCGCACGATGTCGAGCAGGCAACGGTCAGAGCCATAGAGCTCGTCGCTGGGGTGCACGTAGAGGATCGTCCGGCCCATCAGGCGCCTCCCAACCGCTCGCGCCGCCCGTTGGCCAGCCTGAGGGCAGCGGCGAATAGCCCCAGCGACGCCCAGTACCAGGCCAGCTGGAAGCCCTCGGTGGCCTGAAACGCGACAAACATCCCGAGGACGGCTAGCCCCAGTGCCAGGGCGACCCGGTCCGGCCCCTCCGGGCACCGGTCGAGCAGGCGCAGCCCATCGACTGCCAGGAGCAGCAGCGGGAGCAGGAAGAGCGCGAAGCCGACCACGCCGCCATCGTGGAGGACGCGCACGAAGATGTTGCTGAGCCAGGCGCGGTCATAGCTGGTCGTCGTATAGGTCTGGCCAAAGGAGCCGATGCCCTTGCCAAGGATCGGCTGGTCGCGCCAGTCGCGCAGGGCCTGCTCAGCAAACTCCAGACGGATCCGCAATGACGAGTCGGAGACATCGCTGATACTGCTGACCCGGCCGACGATATCGGGCGGCGCTGGCGTGGGGGTGACAACCTGAAACGGAGTCGGCGTGCCCTGTAAGAGCGAGGGCATCGTCGGCGTCGCGTTCGGAGTGGCCATGACGGTTGCCCGGGCCGTCGCCTGACGGGCGGCCTCCTCACGGTCGGGGCTGCCCTGGCCACCGAGCGGCACCCAGATCACCAGCGTCCCGATCACGGCGGCAAGCCCAACCAGCGCGGCGGGGCGCAGCGCGCGCTGATCGAAGCGAAACGGGGTCCGGCCAGAAAGGTAGGCCAGCCCGCCGGCCAGCGCCAGTCCCCCGGCGACGAAGGCGATCCAAGCCGTGCGGGTGAAGCTGACCTGCAGCGCCAGGAAGCCGACCGGCGCGACCACAGCGGCCAGCTTCCGCCAGCGCGGCGCGAGGATCAGCAGCGCAAAAGCCGTCAGCGTCAGCATCATCATCGCGCTGCCGAAGAGATTGGACTCGCGGAACGGCCCCGGCACGGTCGGGTCGGCGGTGACCGGGTTGATCTGGATACCCAGGTTGACGCCGGCCGCGTAGAGCAGATGAGTCGCCAGCCCGAACAGGCCCGAGACCAGCCCGATGGCGAACCACGCGCCGAGCAGGAAATTCAACCGTCCGGCAGTGCGCGTCGTCGTGACGATGGCGAAGTAGGGGAATGCGACCAGCAGCAGCATCGCCCAGAGCTGGGTACTGTCGGCCCGGTCGGGCGCGTGGACGAGACCGCCGATCACACTCCAGCCGATCCAGGCTAGAAAGAGCCAATCTACTCGGCTCAGACGCCCCAGCAACTCGCGCGCCTGAGGCAGCAGCGCCAGCCCGACCAGCGGCGCGGCGAAGTGCTCGGGCTTGATGCTGGCGCCCAACTCGGCGGGGTAGCGGTTCAGCGTGGCCATTAGGATCAGGGCGACGATGCCGCCCCGCGCCGGGCCCAGCAGCGCCATCAGCGCCAGCGTCCCTGCCACGCTGCCCAGCGGAATGAGAACGTCCGGGGCCAGCTCCAGCCGCCCGCTCGCCAGGATCACGGCGCTGGCTGCCAATCCGGTGACGGCGGCTATCAGGAGACGACGCCGGGCGCCCATACGCGCTCGTCTCCCTCCACCTCGACGACTCGCCGGTAGATCTCGATCATCTCGACGGCCGCCTGCTGCCAGGTGCGCGCCGCCGCGTCGCGGGTCATCGGCGCGATGCGCGCCCGCTCGGCGTCCGGATCGGCCAGCACCCCCAGGATCTGCGTGGCAAACGTCTCCGGCCGGGTCGGATCGGCATAGCGCGCGGCCTGGCCGCCCACCTCGCGCAGTGCCGGGATGTCCGAGCAGACGACCGGCGCGCCGCAGATCAGCGCCTCCAGCACCGGCAGCCCAAACCCCTCGTGAAATGACGGCACACAGCACACAGCGGCGTGACGGTAGAGCCACCCCAGATCGCCGTCCGGCAGCCAGCCCGGCGTCAGCAGCCAATCGCGGCCGCGCGCGTGCGACTCCATCCCTGACCCGGTGACGACCAGCCGCAGGTCGGGCCGCTCGCGGCGGGCGATCTCGACGGCCTCGATCGCCGTGGGGAGATTCTTGTAGCGCTCGCGCGAGCCAATGACGATCACGTACCCCCCTGGAACCAGGCCTTCGATCGGCGGGGCCTGGTCCTCGCCGGCCAGCATGCTGGCCCCGTTCCAGACGACCTCCAACCGCTCGGGCGCGATCTTGAAGAAGCGCGCCACCTCGGCCGCCGCCGCCTGGCTGACGGTCACAACGACGTCGGCGCGCCGGGCGGCGACCGCGCCGACCGTACGCACGTAGGCGCTCCAGGCTGCCGATGGGCGCCACTCAGGTCGAAAATCCAACCCGTCGTGAATCGTGACGACCAGCGGGCAGGGCTTGAGCAGCGGACCGATCATGCTGGTCTGGATGACGTCGATCCGTCGACGCCAGGCCCACAGCGGCATGACCGCCTGCACCCAGAACAGGTGCAGCGCGCCGTTCAGTGGCAGGCGCAGCAGGCGCGGCAGCCGCTCGACGCGCGGGGCGCGGAAGGCGTGCACCTCGACACCGGGCGACGCGCCCAGCTCCGCGATCATCGCCGAGAGGTAGCGCCCGGTGCCGTTCGGCGCGGCGGCGTAGGTCGCCTCGATCCCGACGCGCAGGCGGTCCGCGACGGGCTCTTCCGGCGAGCGGCCCAGGTACTCCAGCAGATCGCCAGCCGCCGGGTGGCGGAACCAGATGACCAGCAGCAGGTAGACGGTGCCGGTCGCCGCCGTCATCGCTCCGGCTGCCAGCCAATCGTTGCCGGTGGCGAGAGTCCCCGCCCCCAGCCCGGCCAACCCGGCCAGCAACGAGGCGACGAGCGCGATCCCGGCTGGCCAGAGTAGCTGGTCCAGCTTGAGAGCCAGCCGGCGGTGCAGCTTGACCATCAGCACGGCGACGTAGCCGGTCTGCGCGGCGGTGAAGGCGACCGGCAGCGCCAGCAGCCCGAAGGCGCGCGCACCGGCCCACGCGCCGACGACGTAGGCGACGATCGAGATGGTGTAGACGCCCAGCGGTTCCCAGCTACGGCCAATTGTCGCGAACGAGCGCTGGAGGATCACGCCCAGCGTCATCGGGATCAACGCCAGGGCATAGATGCCCAGTAGGTCGGCAGTCTGCGACACGTCACCGGCTGCAAACTCGCCGCGCCCGAAGAGCACCCCGACGAACTCGGTCCGGGCAAGCGCCAAGAGGACGGTGATCGGCAGCAGGAAGAAGAGCGCCAGATTGATCGTCTCGACGAAGGCGCGCGCCCGCCGCCCTGCCCCGGCCTCGCGGGAGATGAAGGGCAGCGTCACCGCGCCGACGGCCGCAATCAGGACGGTGTGCGGCAGGTTCATCACCTTCTTGGCCAGCGCCACCGTCGTCAACGCGCCAATCGCGACACCGGAGGGGATCACCCGGTCGGCGATCTCGGCGACCTGAGTGGCGCTCACCAGGATCAGCAGCGGCGCGGCGTTGGGGATCAACTGGCGCAGGGCGGCGCGGTCGAGCCGGGCGTTGACCGGCTCGCGCTCTCTGCCGCGCAGCGCGACGACCAGCGCCCAGCCCAGCACGGCAACCAGCGCCATCCCGGCACCCAGCGTCCAGCCGGCCGCGGCGATGACCGGCGAGTCCGTCCCGGCCGCCAGCGGAATGGCCGCCCCGACCGCGACCAGCGGCGTGACCATGGCCGGCAGGGCGAAGTAGCCGGCCGCGTTGAGGTAGGCCGTCACCAGCCAGGCCAGCCCCAGCAGCGCCACGCCGGGTGCGACGGCGCGCGTGGCGTCGACCGCCACCCGGTGCGTCGCATCATCAAAGCCAGGCGCCATGACCGTTACCAGCGGCCCGGCCAGCAGCGCGACCAGCGCGGCCACTGCCGAGAGCGCCAGCGCGGCGAGCAGCAGCGCCTGGCCCAGGCGCATGCCGCCCGGGTCCGGCTCGCCTTCGCGGACGGTCGAGAGGCTGACCACCGAGGCCGGCGTCAGCGAGTCGGCCACCAGGATCGTCACTACCATCAGCATCACGTAGGTCGCCAGGAAATAGGCGTCACTCTCGTTGGTCGCGCCCAGCCGGGCGGCGACCAACGCGTCGCGGACGACCGGTGCGAGGCTGCCCAGCCCGAGCAGGCCGGCCACCAGGAAGGCGGTCGGGGCCAGCCGGCTACGACCCATCGCGGAACTTCCCCGCCGTCACGATCACGACCAGCGTGTGCCCCGCCAGTTCGACGTCCGCACCGAAGCCGCCCGGTGGCGGGGCCAGCCAGGGCTCGCCCTCCGGGATCGTCGCGCTGGCGATCCCGACGATCT
>DATGQR010000182.1:0-2573 GCA_035304105.1 Thermomicrobiales bacterium
CCGGGCCGCGGTTGATAGCTGGGGCACTGCCTGGGATGAGCTGGACGGCATTCGAGCAGTCTGGAACCCGAAGGATCCGGACCCGGCCTTCTCAGTGATCCTCAACCTCGGGGATGCCGAGGATTATGAGGCCACCATCGAGCAGTTCGAAGCTCGCGGCCGCCAGCGCGGCATGCCGAGGATCGGGATCAACGGAAATCCCGAGATCGAGCGCTGGAAGGCGGAAGGCGGCCCGGTCGCGGCGGCGTTCGAGGTTGACGGCTACGAGTATTTCTGGGCTCAGCCGATCGAGCGCCGGATCGAGCTGCCGGAGCTGGCGCCGGGCGCGACCGTCGAACTCGCCACCACAGCCATCCGCGATCTCTGGGGCGAGACGCTGAATCTGGGCCACGACTATGAGGCGGGCCACGCCCGCGGCCACGTCTACGCCGCGGCGATCGAGCGGCCCGGCTGGCTGCACTACCTGATCCGCGTCGACGGCGAGCCGGCCGCCGCCTCGGCGCTCTACATCGCTGGCGACACCGGGCAACTCTTCGTGACCGCCACCCGGCCGGAGTTCCGCGGCCGGGGCTTCCAGGGCTACTTCATCGCCCGGAGGCTCCACGACGCCCGCGAGCACGGCTGCACGGCGGCCGCCACCCAGACCGTCACCGACAACGCGTCGCCGCGCAACATGGAGCGCCGCGGCTTCCGGATGCTCTACAGGCGCCAGATCCTGACCAAGCCGCTGTAGCCGCCCGGCCGGTAAGCGCGGCGTGGCTATAATCGCCACCGACGGCACCGGCAGCAGCGCGACATCGAGGGGAGCTGCATGGGAGGCTTCATCCGTCGCGTTCGTGGCTACGACCGCGATATCAAGCTCTACCTCGTCTACACGGTAGCCGCCAACATCGCCATCGGCGTCTTCGCCCTCGTCTTCAACCTCTATCTGCTCCAGCTCGGCTACGAAGAAGACTTCATCGGCATCTTCAACGCCGTCCAGACTCTGACGATGGCCGGCACCGCCGCGCTCCTGGGCGCATTCATCAGCCGCTTCGGACTCTGGCGGGTCGTCACCGGCGGGCTGGTGCTCTACATCGCGGCGTCGGTGCTGCTGGCGATCATCACCAACAACATCGGGCTGATGGTGCTCTCAGGCGTCTGGGGCGCGACGACGGCGCTGGTCTTCACCCCGGTCATGCCCTTCGTCGTCGAGCTGACCCGCCAGCGCCAGCGGCAGGAGGTGGCCGCGCTCTCGATGTCGCTGATCTCGGTCTCGACGACGCTGGGCAGCCTGATCGGCGGCTGGACGCCGCTGCTGCTGGAGTTCGTCGCCGATTTCGAGCGGCCCAGCGCGTCAGCCTTCCGGACCACGATGTTCCTGGGCATCGCCCTGACGGCGCTGGGCATTCCACCGCTCTTCGCCATGTCGCGCGAGCGCCGCGCCGCCCGCCCGGCGGCTACCCAACGCCAGGACGACGATCCGCCGGAGAGCGACGCGCCGCCGCGCGAAATCCGCAACCGCATGATTGTCTACGTCGCGGTCGGCGGGCTGATGGCGCTGGGCGGCGGGGCGGTCTTTCCTTTCTATAACGTCTATCTCTCCTCGATCGGAGCCAGCGCCGGGCTGATCGGCGTGATCTTCGCAATCGCCTGGCTGATCGCGGCGATCATCGGGCTGTGGTCGCCATGGGTCTCGGCCAAGCTCGGCTCGCAGCGCGGCTCGGTGCTGGTGCGCCTGGCGCCGGTGCCACTGTTCATCGCGATGATCTTCGCGCCGGTGCTGCCGCTGGCGATCCTGGCACACCTGGTGCGCGTGTCCTCGATCAACGTGAGCTGGTCGATGGAGAGCAGCTTCATCTCGGACATCCTGCCGCAGCGCGTGCGCTACGCAGTCTTCGGCTACCGCTCGGCGGCCTGGAACCTGGCCTTCTCGGCCTCGTCGCTGGTGGCCGGCGCGGCCATCGTGCGCTACGGCTACGGCCCGTCGTTCGCCGCCTACGCCGTGGCCATGAGCGCGGCGATGGCGCTCTACTACTTCTATTTCCGGCGCATCCCCGAGGTGCCGCAGCTCGCCGCTCAGGAACGGCTGGCGCCACCGCCCGAGCCGATCTCGGAAACCGAAGCGCCGGATTCACTGCCCTTGCGCCCCGGCCGCGGAGCACCGATCATCATCGTCTCCGAGCATGGCGAGTCAGATGAGGAATCCGACAGCGACCGTCCCGATTCAGACCCGGCCGGGCAAGCCGCGGCCGGGCGAGAGGAGCACCAGTCATGAGCGACGACTTGCGCCAGCGAGCGGTGACGATCATCGGCGCCGGGGCGATCGGCGGGACGCTCGGAGCCTTCCTGACCCGGGCCGGCTACGACGTCACCCTGGTCGACATCGTGCCCGAGCACGTCGAGACGATGAACCGCGACGGGCTGCGCATCGAGGGCATCCGCGGCGACCACACCTACCCGGTCAAAGCTGTCCACGCCGACGACCTGACCGGCCCGCTCGACGTCGTGCTGCTCTGCGTCAAGGGTCACTTCACCGAGGACGCCATCAAGCGCTACGGGCCGCTGCTGGCCGACGACGGCTATGTCGTCTC
>DATGQR010000183.1:0-2576 GCA_035304105.1 Thermomicrobiales bacterium
GGATAGGCCAGCGCCATGCCGATGCTCGACCAGCCCAGCCCGCAGCCGATGTCGGCGATGCGCGCCGGGTTGCCGCTCGTGAGGCGCGCGTGGACGTCGGGGATCGACGGCAGCCAGCTATGGCCCAGATCCTGGAGGAAGAGGTTGCGGTTCATGCCCGCCTGCCCGCAGCGCATCGGGCGGCCGTAATCCGGGAATTCGACACCGTCGCCGGTGCGGAAGGCTTCCAGGACCTGATCGATCGGGCGCACCGTCCCGGCGACAATGGCCGGCAGCGCGCCGAGGTAGCTGGGACTATCCAGCTCAGTGAGGACTTCGATGTGGCCGGGCTTGAGGAAGAAGCGCCGCTCGGTCGGGCCGTCATCCGGGTTCTCGACGCCCAGTGTGCCGATGACGGCCTGCTGCTCGAGCCACTCGCGCACGTAGCGCTCGTCGGTGCTAGTTACGCTGGCGAGCTGCTCTGAAGTCATGGCCTGGCCGCTCTTCATGGCCTCGTAGAGGCCCAGCTCGAGCCCCAGGAACGTCGTGAAGATCTTCCAGACGCCAGCGGTCGCGTCCAGCAGCGACTCGACAAACGCGTCCCGCTGCGCCTCGATCTGTTCCGCGGCAAGAGGTCCGGCAATGACCGTCATACGCATGCATCCTTTCCGCGGCGGGGCATCGCCCCGCGCCGACTTTGGCCGCGCCACGCCGCGTTGCGTGGCTGGATGCATCTTCCGCCAGGTAAGCCTCCACGGCATCTGGAGAACTGCCTAATCACCGGCGCACATCGATTAGGTAATTCAGGACAGGGCCGTCCCCGTCCCCACCTGCGCCCTGAGGGCCAAATCAACCTTCATGGATACTGAACTGCTCTGCACCCGGATTGAAGCGCGGATGTTCCTCTGTAGGGACGTGATCCCGGGTTCGGGGCGCGTGCCGTGGCGGAGAGACTTTTGCCCCGCCACATCAAGCGGTTGAATCCCCTGATGCCTCTACATCCCGATGCCAGCCGGCACGTCCTACTGGGGATCGGCGCGGATCCCTGGTCCCGATCCCTGATCTTGATGCATGAAGGGTGGAGGCAAGCTCCACCCTAAACAATATGTCAACTGGCCAACGCCGGTTGGCCGCAGGTAGTCGCGACGACCTAGAGCCACGCCTTGTACCAGGCGGCGATGCGCTCGTGGAGGTCGATGACGTGGCGACGCTCCTGGAGCCCGTGGGGCTCACGCGGGTAGATCACCAACTCGGTCTCGCAGCCATAGCGGCGGAGTCCGCGGTGCATGAAGATTGCCTGGCTGACCGGCACGCGCGCGTCGTTCTCACCATGCAGGATCAGCGTCGGCGTCGTGGCGCGGTGGACGTAGGAGATCGGCGACCAGGTATCGAACTCGTGCGGGCCGGGGCTGTCGAAGGGGTTGCCGCCGCCCAGCCGCTGCTCGAAGGTCGGGACGTCGCTGGTGGCGACCATCATGCCCCAGTCGCTGACGCCAGCGCCCATGACGGCGCAGCGGAAGCGCCGCTGCCCGCCTTCGGGGTCGTGGCCGATAGCCCAGGCGGTCATGAAGCCGCCCTGGCTCCAGCCACCGATGGCCATGCGATCGCGGTCCGCCCAACCATTCTCGACGATCAGGTCGATCCCGGCCAGAATGTCGGGCCAGTCTTCCTTGCCGACCGAGTCCAGTACCGCCGCGGCGAACTCCTCGCCATGCCCGGCGCCGCCGCGCGCGTTCGGCAGGAACACCAGGAAACCCTGGGCCGCGAGCCAGTGGGCGAAGGGCCGCGTGTAGCCAAACGCGTTGGCCCAGCGGCCGTAGGGTCCGCCGTGGATCGAGACGCAGGTCGGCAGCGGCCCATCGGCGGCGCTCTTGCCGGCCGGCCAGAGGACGATGCCATCCAGCCTGAACCCGCCACGCTCCCAGGTGACGATCTCTTGTGGCCCGAACTCGACGCCGTCGAGGTAGTCGTGCAGGTCGCTGAGCTTTTGGAATGCATCGGACGAAGCGCTGGCCAGATCGACGCTGTGGATGTCGAACGGGCGCGTCGGCGTGCTGCCCAACGTGGCCGCGACCCGGCCATCGTCGCAGATCGAGAGCTCCGTCAGGTCACCGGCAAAATGCGAGCGCGCCCTGAAGTCTCCGGTATCCGGGTCAAGGGCGTACAGGTCCGTCTCGACTCCGACGAGGACGATGGCATAGAGCGTCGCGTCGTTCGCGCCCCTGCCGATGGTTCGAATACAGCCCCGCAGGTCGCCGGTCAGTAGCTGCGGCTCGGCGCCGGGACGCGCGACGACCGCCCAGAGCTGATCGGAGCTGACGGCCGGCACCGGCCCGGCCGGGGCAACGGCGTAGATCGTCTCGCCATCGGCACCCCAGGTCAGCGTGTCGAAGAAGCGGCCCGGCGCGCAGACCAGTTCGGATTGCCCCGAGGCGACATCGACCAGCACCAGTTCGCAGCTTGTGCCGATCGAATCGAGCTCTGGGAACTGGGCCGTCGTGACGGCGATGCGAGCGCCGTCCGGCGAAGGGCTCAGACCGCTGACGTGGCGCTTCCCCAGGTCGATCTCGCGGTCCTCCCCGCTCTCCAGGTCGAGA
>DATGQR010000184.1:0-3268 GCA_035304105.1 Thermomicrobiales bacterium
ATTCCAGATGGTTGCTAGCTATGAGGTCGAACGCGCGATCGGGGCACGGCAGTGACTCCGCCCGGCACTCATGCCACTCCACCGCAACGTCATGGCTTCTGCTGTGGCCCGGGCGATGTCGAGCATCATCGGATTCAGGTCGACGCCTTAACCTGGGCCGGATGACCGACCGCGCCGCTCAGGTTCTGGGAGCGAGCGGGATTGGCAGCGGCTCGGAGACGGCGTAGCCCTGGACGTAGTCGATGCCGAGCACCCGCAGCATGTCCAGCGTCGTCTCATCCTCGACCATGCTGGCGATTGTGCGGATGCCCATCACCCGGGCGACGTTGACGATGCCGTCGATGATCGCGCGGTCGACGGGGTCATCGTCAACGTCGCGCACCAGACTGCCATCGATCTTGACGTAATCTACCTGCAAGTTGCGGAGATACGCGAAGGCGTTCGGGCTGCCGCCGAAGTTGCTGATCGAGAAGGCGTAGCCGATCGGGCGCAGTTCCTCGATCAGCGCGCGGGTCGCGCCGATGTTGTTGATGGCGGTGCTCTCGCTGATCTCGAAGCAGATCATCTGGGCCGGCGTGTCGGTGCGGCGCAGCTGCTGGCGCACGAACTCCGGGAACTCGGAGTCGAGCACGGTCGCCTCGGAGAGGTTGATCGTCCAACTGGCGATGTCGCTGCGCCGGCGCTCGTAGACCGTCTCGAAGACGCGCCCGACCACCCAGCGGTCCAGCCGCTCCAGCAGTTGCAGGCGTTCGGCGGCCGGCAGGAAGACGGCCGGCGGGATGACGTCGCCGACATCGTCGAGCATGTGCACCAGCATCTCGACCTGGTCGCCGAAGGCGCCGTCGTCGAGTAGCGGGCGGATCCGCTGGCCGTAGAGCCGGAAGCGGTTCTCGTCGAAGGCGCGGGCCACCTGGCGGGTGCGGTCCCAGCGGCGGCTGGACATGGCGCGGTTGATGTCGCCGACGTCGAGGACGTGAACCAGGTCGATGCCGTCGGTGTCGGCCATCTGGCAGGCCACGTCGCCGATCTGGAGGATGCGGTTGACGCTGCCGCTGTCCGGAGTGATCGGGGTGACGCCGATCTGGACGGCGACTTCATGGGTCATGTCCGCCCAGTGGAAGGGGAAGTTGCGTAGCACCCGGCGGATCTGCATGGCGATGCGCTCACCCTGCTCCAGCGGGCAGTGGCTCAATAGCACAGCGAACTCGCCGCGCTGGTGGCGTGCCAGGGCGTCCATGTCGCGGATCTGGGTGCGCAGCATGACGGCGATCTGGCGCAGCAACTCCTCGCCGGCCGTCTGGCCGTAGACGCGCGCGAAGTCGTCATAGCCCTGGACCTTGATCGTTAGCAGCGTATGGCTGGCGCGGTCGCGGCTGGCGGTCAGCAACGCCTGCTCCAGGCGGTGTTCCAGCTCGCGGCGGTCGATCTGGCCGGTGGCCGGATCCTCCTGGGCCAGGTAGCCAGGCTGCTGCCGGCCGGCGAACTTGCGGCCGACCGGGCGCAGCACCAGCACCGCCCCGGCCACGCTGCCGTCGCGCGCGCGAATCGGCGCGGCCGAGTCCTCGACCGGGAAGGCCGTGCCCTCGCGATGGATGACCATGTTGTGGAAGCCGGGCTGGATGACCTGGTCGGTCTGCAGGGCCGTGTGCGCCGGCGATGCCACCTTCTCGCGGCTCTCCTCGTGCTCGAGCGGGGCGATCTCGTCGATCGGCCGGCCGTGGGCTTCGGCGATCGACCAGCCGGTCAGCCGGTGCGCGGCGGAATTGAGGTAGACGACCCGGCCCTCGACGTCGGTCATCAGCACCGCGTCAGCCACCAGGTCGAAGGCCGCCTCGGTGCGCTCCTTCTCTTCCCAGACGAGCTTTTCGAGCCACTTGAGCTCGCTGATGTCGCGGCTGCTCCAGACGACGGCGACGACGTTGCCGGCCACGTCGCGAATCGGCGCGACCGCGTCGCGGGTCGTGATCTGGGCGCCGCTGCTGGTGACGTGGATGGCCTCGAATTCCGGCACCTGGCCACCGGCGACGAGCGTTGCCAGGATCGAGCGCACGCGCTTACCGCTGCCCGAGGGGCCGAGGATCGAGACGTGCAGGCCCTCGATCTCGTCATGCCGGTAGCCAAAGAGCCGTTGCGCGGCCGGGTTCCAGGTCTGAATCGTGCCCTCGACAGAGGTACTGTAGATCGCCTCCGGCAGCGTCTCGATGATCGTCGAAAGGCGCGCCTCCCGGTCCAATGCCTGATTGAGCGCCGCCCGAACTTCCGCGAGCACATCCCCCGTCAACGCATCCTCCATACCCTGCCTCTGCCGTCCGGGGCAGACCTCAAAGCTTGCTAGATCCTAGTCCGCCGGTCCGGGGCGTCGTAGTAACGATAGTCCTGTGGCATTCGGGACTCGGTGCTGCGCATTACACCCCCGGCTGAAGTGGGCTATTGATGCGTATCATAGCGGCTTTTGCCCGCGCAGTCGTTTGCCAGTGGCGAAAGTTCAGACGCGCGCCAACCACTTTTTGACTGGCCGGCTGGGGCCCTATCGATCGGGAACTTTTCCCCGTCACCACACGTCTAGCTCCTGAAACCGGGTGCATCGGTTGTCTTGATCAACGGCGATCAAACCAACGAAAAGAGGACGGCTGTGTTGAACGAGATGCGATTGTCCAGACGACGGATTCTCACCATAGGCTCGGCGGCGGTGGCGAGCCTCGCAGCCGGTGGACTCCTGGCGGCGTGCGGCGAAGCGGATGAAGACCTGGGCGGCAATGGCGGACGCGGCGGCTCCGGCGACTCGACCGCGACGCCCGAGCCTGAGCCGACGGCCACCGATCCACCGGCCGAGCCGATCTTCGCCGACGGCGAGGCAGCCGTATTCCAGGTGGAGTACGAGGGCGGCTTCATCGCGATGGAGGATCTGGTCCGCCGGCCGCCGATCGTCTCGCTGTTCAACGACGGCAGCCTGATCTACCCGGGGCCGATCCCGGAGATTTTCCCGCAGCCGGCGGCGCCACATCTGCTGGTCACCACGCTCTCCGACAAGGGCATCGAGGCGGTGGGCCGCAAGGTGCTCGAAACGGGCCTGTTCGAGAACGGTGACCTGAACCTCGACGGCAGCGACATGCTCATCACCGACGCCCCGCACACCGTCTTCACCGTCCGGCTGGCCGGGCAGGAGGAGCCGGTGCGCGTCTCGGTCTACGCGCTGGACTTCGACGAGCACGACGACATGCTGCCGGAAGACAAGGCCGAGGCGCGCCGCAAGCTGCGCGAGCTGCTG
>DATGQR010000185.1:0-2461 GCA_035304105.1 Thermomicrobiales bacterium
GCACGAGCGCGTAGGCGGTGAAGAAAGTGCCTAGGACGACGAAGTAGAGCGCGGAAAGCACGAGAGGACGGAACATGAGCCAACTCCTAAGTTCATGATCCACCCACTGACCAACGCGGCTAGTCGGCGGAGGTTGCCGGCGGCAGCGGTCAGCGGTCAGTTTCCTGCGGGCGGCCCTTCCTCCGCGAGCGGCAGCGACAGTACCACTGAGAGGCCGCCAAGCTTTGATTGCGAGAACACCGCCTCTCCCCCGTTCATGGCGAGGATTTCGAGAGCGATGGCGAGGCCGAGGCCGGAGCCGGGGCGGCTTTCGTCGAACCGGCGACCTCGCACCCCCAGTTTCGCGATCTGTTCGTCGCCAAGGCCCGGTCCGTCGTCCGCGACGGTCAGTTCCACCCGCGTACCGTCGCGGCGCACGGCGACGTCGACACGGCTGCGCGCCCACTTCGCGGCGTTCTCGAGCACCACCCCCGTCAGCTCCAGGAGGTCGTGGCGATCGATATTGACGCGAAAATCGTCGCCGAGCGCGATGTTCCAGTCCAGCGCCTCACCTTCCCGGGTCTTGCTGACGACCGAGGCGCTGCGGGAGATGGCGTTGTTGAGCGAGGCGCTGAGAACGTGGGACCCGGAGCGCAGGCGCAGCCGCGCCAGGCGCAACTGATAGTCGATGCGGTCGGACATCTCCGCGATGATCTCGTCGAGGGCTGCGGCACTCTGCTGGTCGCTCGTTCGTAGCCGGTCGGCCGTGGCGGCGAGCACCTGCAGGGGCGTCTTGAGGCCGTGTGCGAGGTCGGCGGCCCGGGCGCGGGCGAAGGCGACGGAGCGATCGCGCAGCGCCAGCAATTCGTTGACCTCGCTGACCAGTGGCAGGACTTCGGCCGGGTGATCGTCGGCAAGTTTCTCGGCCCTGCCATGGCGGACCGCCTCGAGGCCGCGGCGGAGCGCGCCCAGCGGCCGCAATCCCAGATAGATGATCAGCCAGGCGGCGAGGAGGATGGCCATGCCGAGCACCAGCAGAGCCAGCGCCATGTCGGCGCCGAAGTCGCCGATGGTCTGGTCGAGGATGCTCCGGTCTTCGGCGAGTGTAACACGGTAGCCGGCCGGTCCGGCCGGTGTCGCGAATTCCACCGGCCGCGTCAGCGCCGCCAGCGTCTGGCCATCGGGTCCCGGAACGGTCCGCAGGCCCCCGGTCCCGATCCCCTCCCCGGTCGGCAGCACGTGGTCCCAGAGCGAGCGGGAGCGGGCGACGGGGACACCTTCCCTGCCCTCGATCTGCCAGTAGAGACCGCCATAGGGCTTGGCATAGCGGGGATCGGCGAGGGGATCCTCCGGCACGACCGGCTCCGTCCCGGGAACCATGGTCGAGACCAGACGCTCGAGGCTGGCTTCCATCCCCGCAATTGTCGATCGCTCGACGCTGGCCCGAAACAGCAAGAGCAGCACCGCGCCGGTCAGCAGCAAGGCAAGGGTGACCCAGATCGCGGCTCCGGCGAGCAGCCGGAAGCGGAGGGAATGGTCGCTCAAGCGTCGTCGCCCTGCAGGTAATAGCCGAAGCCCCGGCGGGTCTTGATGACATCCTCGCCAATGCGCCGGCGGATGCGTCCGACCAGCACCTCGACGGAGTTGGACTCGCGCTCGAAGTCCTGGTGGTAGAGGTGGTCGATGATCTCCATGCGCGAGACGACGCGGCCACGCTGGTGCGCCAGGTAGGCGAGCAACCGGTATTCCTGCGGTGGCAGGCTGACCGGCACGCCCTCGCGCGACACCTGCATCAGCCGCGTATCGAGAACCAGATCGCCGATCTCGATGCGGGACGACGACAGCCCCCCGGCACGCCGGATGATGGCGCGCAGCCGGGCGACCACCTCCTCGACGTGGAACGGCTTGACGACGTAGTCGTCGGCCCCGGCCTCCATCCCATCCACCCGCTCCTCCCACTGGCCGCGGGCGGTGAGGATCAGCACCGGCGCGTCGCGGCGGGCCTGGCGCCAGCGCTTGAGGATGGTCAGTCCGTCGAGGGTCGGCAGTCCGAGGTCGAGCACGATCGCGTCGTAAGGTTCCGTATCGCCGCGATACCAGGCCATCTCGCCGTCCGCCTCGACCTCGACGAGGAAGCCCGCTGCCGTCAGGGCATCACCCAGCGAGCGGGCGATCCGCTCATCGTCTTCGGCGATCAACATGCGCATCAGTCGGAGCCGACCTTCCTGCCGGAGCGGGCATAATAGTAGGACAAGCTCACCCGTCCGTCGCCGGTCATCGACTTCACTTCATAGACGAGAAAGCCGCGAATGGTGACCAGCCGGGCGTCGATCAGCTCGTTCGCCACCGATGGCCCGGCAGTCGCCAGGATATCGGCCAGCGGCAGAGCCCGCCGCGTCCGCACCGCTTCAAGGGCGAAATCTTCATCGCTCGAGAGAATTTCATTGCCGCCGCCGCGACCATTGCCCTGTCCGTTGCCAGG
>DATGQR010000186.1:0-7252 GCA_035304105.1 Thermomicrobiales bacterium
GCAAAGGCGCGACGCCGGCACAGGGTGCTCCGCGGTTCAGCGTCGTTACCAGCCCACCCCTGAGGCAGCGGGTCGGCTACGATGGCGCCACGCGAAATCGGGAAGGAATAAGACAGATGACAGGCAGTGAATCGAGAACGCTGATCACCGGCGGGCGGATTGTCGACGGCAGCGGCAATCCGTGGTTCTACGGGGATGTGCTGATCTCCGGCCAGAGGATCGAGGCCGTGCTCAACCGCGGCCAGAGCGATGGCATCGACGCCGAGCGGGTGGACGCCAGCGGCATGGTCGTCTGCCCCGGCTTCATCGACATCCAAAGCCACTCGATCATCCCGCTGATGGTCGACGGGCGCTGCCTGTCAAAGATCACCCAGGGTGTGACGACCGAGATCATGGGTGAGGCCTGGACTCCGGCGCCATTCGGCGGCCGGATCGACTCGCCGCTGCCGCGCGGCTTCGGCGACATCGACCTCTCGGAATGGGAGGAGCAGGCACGCGGGTGGACGCGCTTCGCCGACTGGCTAAACGCCTTCACCGCGCGCGGCGTCTCGCCGAACGTCGGCTCATTCCTGGGCGGCGGCAGCCTGCGCCGCTACGCCAAGGGCATGGACATGGGCGCGGCGAATGAGGAGGAGCGCGCCACGATGCGGCGCGTCATGGCGGAGGCGATGGAGGACGGCGCCTTCGGCGTCTCCTTCGCGCTGATCTACCCGCCCGACGCCTACATGGACACCGACGAGATCGTCGACGTCTGCAAGGTCGTCGCCGAGCACCACGGCGTCTACATCACCCACATGCGCTCCGAGGCCGAGACGCTGCTGGAGGCGCTGGAGGAGACGTTCGAGATCGCGCGCCAGTCCGGGGCGCCGGTCGAGATCTATCACCTCAAGGCGGCTGGCCAGAACAACTGGCACAAGATGCCGGAAGTCATCAAGCGCATCGACGCCGCCCGCGCCGAGGGCCTGGACATCACGGCCGACATGTACCCCTACACCGCGTCGGGGACCGGGCTCTCCTCCTGCCTGCCACCATGGGCGCAGGAAGGCGGCAAGCTCTATGAGAACCTGGCCGACCCGGAGATGCGCGCGAAGATTCGGGCTGAGGTGCTGAACCCGACGAGCGACTGGGAGACGATGCTCGACGAGTGCGGCCCGGAAGGCGTCATGCCGGTTGGCCTGGAGCGGCCGGAGAACCAGCAGTACGTCGGCAAGCGCATCAGCGAGATCGCAGAGATGCGCGGCCAGGAGCCGGTCGACGCGATCATGGACCTGCTGCTCTCGGAGAAGCAGCGCATCTCGACCATCTACTTCGGGATGACTGAGGAGAACGTCGAGCTACAGCTCCAGCAGCCCTGGATCAAGGTCTCGACGGACGCTGGCGGCATGGATCCGGAATGGGCGGCCCAGCGCGGCCCGACCCACCCGCGCGCCTACGGTACCTATCCGCGCGTGCTGGGTCGCTACGTCCGCGAGAAGGGCACCATCACGCTTGAGGACGCCATCCGCAAGATGTCGTCGTCCGTGGCCGACCGGCTGGGCCTGCGCGACCGCGGCCTGCTGCGCGCTGGCTGTTATGCCGACGTGCTGATCCTCGATCCGGACACGGTGATCGACAATGCGACCTTCGAGCAGCCGCACCAGCTGTCGACCGGCATCCGCGATGTCTGGGTCAATGGCGAGCGGGTGATCGAGGACGGCGCGCACACCGGCGCAATGCCCGGGCAGTTCGTGAAGGGACCGGGCGCCGTCTAGCCGCGCAGCCGCGAGGCCTGCGGCCGGACCAGCCCCAGCCGCCGCGTGAATGACGCCAGGGCCGCGCCCAGCGAGTTTTGATCGGGAACGGCCGGCTCTGGCGCGCCGGTAGGCGCCCGCTCGACAACTGCCGGTCCTGCGGCGGCCGGCAGCTCGGAGGCGACGCCGCGCTCGACCAGCTCGCGGATGTCCTCTGGCAGCAGCAGCAGGTCGAGCGTCTCGTAGATCTGGCTACCGTCAGCGACGGGGAGCGGCGCGAACCCGCCGACGGTCACGAAGTCGGTGCCTTCGACGATCGTGATCGCGATCGCCCGCCGGCGGTCCAGCCGCGCGCCGAGCGCCTCTAGAAACGGCGCGTACCCGCCCGGGAAGAGCCGCCGACGCACTTCGACGCGTGGGTCCGGCGTCTCGTCCGGTAGCGGGTCGCCGTCGACGAACTCGATGATCTCCGGGTGGCGCGAGCCTTTGCGGCTCGCCCGCACCAGCATGCCGCCCTCGACCTCAGCGATGACCATAGCGTGGAAACCGCGCGCATCGAGCAGGTTGCCGATGGCCCGCAGGCGCTCGCGGAAGCTGATCTGCGTGTCGGAACGTTCGGCGTCGAGCAAGCGTCTCATGCGGTCGCCCTATCCTCTGAAATTCGGGGGGATGTAGCGCTGAATCGGCTGGTAGCTACCGCGCCGCCCAAGCGCCTTGTGGAGTAGTATGCGCGTCTCGTCCGGGCCGAACACCTCGGCAAAGGGCCGGTAACTGGTCTCGCCGACGCCGGCCGCTACGAACGGCTCGAAGCCAGTGACGGCGAACAGGCTGGGCAGCTCGGTGATGACGACGCTCTCGGCAATGCGCTGATCCAGCTCATGGCCGAGCGCGCGGAGCATGTCCTCGTAGCCGGTCGGTAGAAGCTCGCGCGACTCGCGTTCGATCTCGCCCTCGCCGCGCGCGCCGATCGACCGGCGCATCAGCTCGCTGATCTTGCGGTCACCCAGCTCGATCGCGATCGGCCACGGTTCGACAGCGCGGCTGGCGCGCAGCACGAAGCCCTGCGCGACTTCGATGAGGGTGATCGAATGAAGCTCCGACTCGTCGATGAAGCGCCCGATGACACGTAGCCGGTTCTGGTAGCTCAGCTCGAGGAGGTCGATCGGTAGTTCGGCGGCCGCGAGGTCGGAAAGCACGGCATGATCGACTGCCACATCCAGTCTCCCTAATCTTCGCCCGTGTTCCCTGTCCCCGCCTAAATGTGAAAGCTCCGCTGCTGTATGTCAATTGGAACCGGCCCATTCAGGACTTTGGTCATATGCCCGCGGGCACTCACGGCTGGCGCGGGGCGGACCGGATACCGCCTGCTCTACAATGCGCTCACGGGCACCACGCATCACGCGACGGAGGGGGACGCCATGGCGCGAGAGATCGACCGCCGGGACGAGCACATCGAGATCACCGAGGGCATCGCCACCATCCGCCCGGGGATCGACAAGGAGAGTTGGAACGGCCTCAGCTACGACGTCGGCATCTCGGCTAGAACGGTCGGATCCAGGGACTTCTCGATGAACGTGGCGACCGTCCCGCCAGGCGGGATCGCCAAAGCCCACATCCACGTCGGCTTCGAGGTCGGCCTCTACATCCTGAAGGGCAAGCTCAAGCACACCTACGGCGAGCGGCTGGAGAAGGAGATCTACAACCAGGCCGGCGACTTCATCTACATCGAACCGGGCGTGCCGCACGAGGTCTACAACCTGAGCGACACCGAGGAGGTCGTCGCCGTCGTTTGCCGCACCAGCGCCGCCCAGTGGGACGACATCATCCCCTATGAGGTCCCGGCGGAGTAGCGCCCAACGCCGACGCCAATTCGTCAATGCCGCGGGCACAGCAGTGTCAACGCGTCGCTGCTCGGCCGCCCCAGGGTACGGCCTGGCAGAGGATGGAACCTGGATCCGCCCCGCCACGTCATTAATGCGATGGGACTTCCGCGAATCCGGCAGCCAGGATTGGTGTATGGCGAGTCGACACGCTTGTTTCAAACGTGTTCGCACATTGACTTTACGGCAGCCCCGCGTTCGGCCTACAATGGGGGCATTGGGAAGAGGAACAGGACCGGTCCGCCGGTCATGGCTTTGCCGCCCCGGAGCAGAATGACTCTTAAGTACTATGACCGCGCGTACATCCCCTGCGGCCTATCCTGGCGTATATCCAGGGAGGGCTGCTCGCCAGTGATTGGTATCTGGTGATGAGCCAGCAGCCACAGAAGGTTCGCCGTCTACCGGTGATGCGTCGGGTTGCTGATCCGGCACCGCCGGTCGAGACGTCGGACGCCGAACTGGTACATCGGGTGAGCCTGGGTGACACATCGGCGCTCGAAGCGCTCTACACCCGCTACGCCCGGGTGGTGTACTCCTTCGCCATGCGCATCGTGATGGATCCGATGCTGGCGGAGGAAGTGCTTCAGGAGGTCTTCGTCCGTACCTGGCGGCAGGCGGATCGCTTCCAACGGTCGCGTGGGAATTTCGCGAGCTGGTTGCTCAGCATCACCCACAACCTGGCGATCGATGAAGTCCGCAAGCGCCAGCGGCGGCCGCAGAAGTCGGACGCGGTGGATGTCTCCGACGCGCTCTTCGGGCTCGTCGACGAAGCCACCAACGTCGAAGAGGCCGCCGAGGCCGCCGACCTGCGGATCCGCATCCGGACGGCGATGGTGACGCTGCCGGAAGCGCAGCGCGAAGCCATCGAACTGGCCTTCTTCGCGGGACTGTCGCAGCGCGAGATCTCCGCCCACCTCGACGTACCGCTCGGCACGATCAAGACGCGCATGCGGCTCGGTCTCAAGAAGCTACGACAGGAGCTTGAGGCCGGGCAACGCTAGGCAGGCCGGTCGCTCCCGTGAATAGGTTGCCGGAAGAGCCCACAACCGAAATCAGCGAAATGCTGGCGGGCTACGCGCTCGGCGCACTTGACCCTGACGAACGCGACTTCATCCAACGCAACCTCCCACGCCACCCTGCCTGGCAGGAAGAGCTCGACGGCTACCTGGCGGTCACTGCCGCCCTGGCGCATATGGCTGAGCCCCAGGACGTGCCGCTGCGCGCCCGCGCCGCCATCCTGGCTGCCGTCGACGCCATCGAGTCGGATATCCCGCTCGAGCAGTATCGCAAGGCCGCCTGGAACGCGACCATCCCGGCGCGCGCGCTGCTGGATCAGCAGACGCCCCCACCCGAAGTCCGCAACTGGCGCCGGGCGATCCCGAAGGTCGCGCTCTATACCTCGATGCCGGCCACGATCGTCGCGATCATCTTCGCGATGTACACCGTCGTCATCCACAACCAGTACGCCGACCGCCAGAACGAGATGGCGGAGTTCCAGCAGGAATCGGCCCAGGTACTGACCGGCGACTCCAGCGACCGCCGGGTGGTTGACCTGTCCGCTTCATCCAGCGCGCCGCTCGCCCGCGGCAGCCTCTTCATCGATCGCGCCGAGAATGCCGCCGTCCTGGTGGCCCGCGACCTGCCGCCCATCGGCAAGGACGAGCAATACGTCGTCTGGGCGCAGACGACCTCCGGCGGCCACGAGTTCGCGCGCATCGGCGTGCTGACGCCCAACGACGCCGGCACCGCGCAGCTCATCATCGACCCGCCCGATCTCTTCGAGCGCTATGCGACCGTGCTGGTCACCCGCGAGCCCAGCGGCGACGACATCGCCCATCCCACGGGCGCCTCAATCCTCACGGGCGGCATCTAGTCTCGATCCTGGTATCCCATGCGGTTTCCTGTGGCCTGCGCCGCGGAGCATCGTGTGATCGACGCCGCCGCTTGTCTTCTCCCGATTTCTAGACCGATTGCGATGGGACGGATCGCACGTTCAACCATCGCAGGGGGTGGAGCTTGTCTCCACCCCCTGCGATGGTTGTCTGCCCAGTTTCCAGTGCGAAGTCATTTAATTGGCGGCGTCGGTTGGGATGTCCCGGTTCGCACTTGCGTCCAATACCCCCTGGGGGTATGATGCATCAAGATACCCCTTAGGGGTATGATAGGCTGTGGCTTCAGCTGGCCGGGGGAGACCTGATGGTAGCGACGACATCGACTCGCGCGACGACGATCCCAATTGAAGGCATGTTCTGCGCGTCCTGCGTCAAGCGGGTCGAGCGCAAGCTCGAACGCGTGCCCGGCGTCAGCGAGGTCGCGGTCAACCTGGCGACCGAGCAAGCACGCGTCGTTTACGACCCCGCCCAGGTGGACGAAGACGACCTCTACGGCGCCGTCGAGGCGGCCGGCTACAGCGTGCGCCATGAGGAACTGACGCTCGATATCGAGGGCATGTTCTGCGCCTCGTGCGTCAAGCGCGTGGAGCGCAAGCTGGAGAAGGTGCCGGGCGTGATCTCGGCGCCGGTCAACCTAGCGACCGAGCAGGCGACCGTGCGCTTCAACCCGGAGCTGGCCACGCCAGGGCAGCTGATCGAAGCCGTCGAATCCGCCGGCTATGCGGCGAAGCTGCACGCGGAGGCCGCCGACGACGAGGCCGACGCCAGCGAGCGTCGCCACCGGGCCGAGATGCGCGACTACAAGCGCAAGGCGTTCGCCTCGATCGCCGCCAGCATCGTGATCATGGCGCTGATGTTCTGGCCCTCCTGGCTCCCGAACATCCCCTGGCTGATGGAGAGCAGCGAGCCCGCCATGCCAGGCATGGACGCCGGCAGCGGTATGACGCGCCAGATGATGTTCCTGCTGCTGGCTATCGCGGCGCCGATCCAGTTCTGGGCCGGGCGCGTCTTCTACAAGCAGGCCTGGGCCGCGGCGCGCCATTTCCAGGCGAACATGGCCACGCTGGTCGTGCTCGGCACGACCGCCGCATTCGGCTACAGCGCCTTCGTCACCTTCTGGCCCGGATTCGTCACCGACGCTGGCCTGGAACCGGAGACCTACTTCGACAGCGCCACGATCATCATCGGTCTGATCCTCCTCGGCCGCTGGCTTGAGGCGCGCGCCAAATTCCAGACGACCGGGGCGATCAAGACGCTGATGGGGCTGGCGCCGCGCACCGCCCGCGTGATTCGAGACGGCACGGAGCTCGACATCCCGATCGACGACGTGCGCGCTGGCGACCTGCTGCGCGTCCGCCCGGGCGAGAAGGTCCCGGTCGACGGCGTCCTGATCGATGGCCGCTCGGCGGTCGACGAGAGCATGCTGACCGGCGAGAGCCTGCCGGTCGAGAAGGCATCCGGCGACGAGGTCATCGGCGGCACGCTCAACACCTCCGGCAGCTTCACGTTCCGGGCCACCAAAGTCGGCGCCGACACGGCGCTGGCGCAGATCGTCCGCATGGTTCAGGAGGCGCAGGGCTCCAAGGCGCCCATCCAGCGGCTGGCCGACCAGATCGCGCTCTATTTCGTCCCAGCCGTCATGGTCGTGGCGGCGCTGACCTTCGCCTTCTGGCTGATCGCCGGGCCAGAGCCACAGTTCAACTTCGCGCTGACCGTCACGATCGCCGTGCTGATCATCGCCTGTCCCTGC
>DATGQR010000187.1:0-2044 GCA_035304105.1 Thermomicrobiales bacterium
GCGCGAAGTGGGCGGCGAGCGCCATCTGCCGATCTGGATCGGCCGCTTCGAGGCCGAGGCGATCGCGATGGTCCTGCAGGGCGTCGACCCCGCCCGGCCGCTACCCTATGACCTGCTCACCAACGTCCTCGGGGAGCTGGACACCACGATCGAGCGCATCGTCGTCACCGACCTCAACCAGGACGTCTTCTACGCCAATATCGTGTTGGATCGCCAGGGCTCGATCGTCCACATCGACTCGCGGCCCTCGGACGCGATCGCGATCGCGGTGCGCGCCAAGGTGCCGATCCTCGTTGAGGAGAGCGTGATGGATCGCGCCGGCATCACGATGGCTGATGAAGAAGACGAGGACGCGGGCTTCCAGGAACAGCAGGAGAGCGTGGGGGACATTGACGAAGAAGGGCTCTCCGCGTTCCGCGAGTTCATCGACACCCTGGACCTCGACGACTTCGGGCGCAAGCGCGATTAGCCCGCGGGCCAAACACATGCGTCTGGAACCGCCGCAGCGGCGCGGCGGTTTTGAACCCTATGGCGGGAATGACGGGAATACGACACCATGGCTGGATGTTTGACAGGAGCGGAGGCCGTCTCGAACGGCGCCGGGACGAACGTAGCACCGGACGTGCGCGAGGAGCTCGAAACCGAGGCTCTCAGCTACATCGACTCGCTGTATCGCACGGCGCTACGGATGACGCGCAACCCGGCGGACGCCGAAGATCTCGTGCAGGAAGCCTACTTGCGGGCGTTTCGCTCGCTGCATCAGTTCAAGCCCGGCACAAACCTGCGCGCCTGGATCTTCAGGATCATGACCAATGCGTACATCAATGAGTATCGCAAGCGGTCACGACGTCCGACGAACGCGTCGCTGGATGATCTAGAGGAGTTCTACCTCTACGACCATCTGATCGATTCCGGTATTCAGCCGACGTCGGAGCGACCTGAAGACGTCGTGCTGAGCCAGCTGACGGCGCAGGATGTGCTGGACGCATTGGACGAGCTGTCCGATGATTTTCGGGAAGTGATCGTGCTGGCCGACATCGAAGGATTCTCCTACCGCGAGATCGCCGAGATCATGGACATCCCGGTCGGCACGGTCATGTCGCGTCTCTATCGGGCGCGGCGGCGATTGCAGCGCAGCCTGTACGACTTCGCCGTGGACGCGGGTTACATCAAGGATTCGACCGACGATGATTAACTGCAGGAACTGTATCGAGCGGCTCTACCCCTATCTCGACCGCGAACTATCGGAGGCAGAGCTCGCCGAGGTCCAGGAGCACCTCAATCGCTGCCCGCCGTGCGCCAAACATTTCGAGTATGAAGCCGGTATGCTGCGCTTCATCGGCGACTGCGGGCGTAGCGTGCGCGCCCCCGAAGGCTTGCTCCAGAAGATCCTCGCGCATCGTCAAGCGGCTATCGACTAGGCCGCGATCCGCGCGGCAACGAACCCCGCTTTGCCCCTCAGGTCCTTGACCGGTGCTCCGCGCTACCGCTGCATCCTTGCTATACTCGCGAACGGTTGATAGGCGCAGCCTACCGGTGGCGCGCGACGGAAGGGCGGAACGCAGCGTGGCGCACAAGGCAACGGTTGAGCAAGCTGACCTCGACCGCTTGAAAGCGCATCTCAACGAGCACTTCCAGCCTGACGACTACGAAGAAGCCCAAGAGCTGATCCTCGGGGCGCTGCAACACGTTCAGCATGAATTTGGCTGGGTCCCGCTCGAAGCCGCGGAGGTAGTCGCCGACCATCTGGATACCACGGTCAACCGCATCTACGGGCTGCTCACCTTCTACGCCGACTTCCGAACCGAACCACCGGGCGAGCATTTCATGCTGCTGTGCCACGGAGCGGCCTGCTTCGTCGCCGGCAGCCAGAAGCTGATCCACGAGCTGCGCGATCGCTACGGAGTCGGCCAGGGCGGCACGACAGCGGACGGCAAGCTCACCGTCCAGATCGTCAATGGCTGCCTCGGTGTGTGTGATCTGGCGCCGATCGTCCAGTTCGATCACCATCGCTACGAAGGAAAGCTGGACATCGATCGCTTCA
>DATGQR010000188.1:0-2641 GCA_035304105.1 Thermomicrobiales bacterium
CGTCGCTGGGGTCGGCGTAGATGTGCATGTAGTACCAGGGCCGGCCGCGCAAGCCGCTCTGCTCGCTGAGGCGCGTCCAGGTGTCGCCGTAGTCATCCGAGCGGAAGAGCGCGCCCTTCTCGTGCTCGACGATCGCCCAGACCCTACCGGGCTTCGCCGGTGACGCGGCCACGCCGATCTTGCCGTAGACACCCTCCTGCGGCAGTCCGGGCTTGCGGCTGATCTCCTCCCAGGTGTCGCCGCCGTCGAAGCTGCGCCAGATGCCGGAGTCCTCGCCACCGCTGACCAGCGCGTGCGGGTAGCGCTGCGCCTGGAAGATCGTGGCGTAGACGATGCGCGGGTTGGTGACGTCGATCGCCAGGTCGACGGCCCCGGCGCGGTCGGACTTGTAGAGCACCTTCTCCCAGCTCTTGCCGCCGTCGGTGCTGCGGAACACCCCGCGCTCCTCGTTGCGGCCCCAGGCGTGGCCAAGCGCCGCCACGTAGACGACGTCAGGGTTGTGAGGATGCACCACGATATCGCCGATGTGGCGCGTGTCGGTTAACCCCACGTTGGTCCACGTCTGACCTCCGTCGGTCGAGCGATAGACGCCGTCGCCGTGGCTGACGTTGCCGCGGATGGTCGCCTCGCCGGTGCCGACGTAGATGACGTTGGGGTCGGAGGGCGCAAGGGCGATTGCGCCGATCGCCGAGGTGGTCAGGTAGCCGTCGGTGATGTTCGTCCAGTGCGAGCCGGCGTTGGTCGTCTTCCAGACGCCCCCACCGACGCCGCCGAAGTAGAAGGTGCCCTTCTCGGTCGGGTGGCCGGCCACGGCGACGACGCGCCCGCCACGGTGCGGTCCGATATTGCGCCAGGCCAGCGATCGGAACAGCTTGGGGTCCATACTCACTCCCTCGTGCAACGCGTGCCTCCCAAACGGCCCGCATCATAGCGCGGTGATCGCTAACCCAGAGCGAGTCGTTCCCTATCGCTCTCGCTGGCGGGACGATTTCACGACGCCTCAGATGGTCCGCCCGACCTCTACCGCGCACCGACGATTTCGGTTCTTGCGGACAGGTAGATGAAATGCAACGTGGTGTGTGAACTATGAAGGATGGGGGGTGAGCCCCTGCGGTTCGCTCGGAGGGCAACCTCCCTGCGCGGCCGCCCTCCGGGGATTACGGCCCGCCCTGGAGCGGCGGCGTCGGCTGGGCGCCGGCGGTCTGGATCGGGCGGGTGGTCTCGGGTTGTTGGGTGAGCTGGGTGCCGACCAGTGACGGCGGTGCCCAGTCTGGCACGCCGCGGGCCTCCATCAACGCGAAGCCATAGTCCAGGAGCAGGCTGACATCCCAGAACCAGCTCCAGTCATCGTCGAGCGCCACGGCGATGACCATGCGGCCCTCCGCGTTCCGCGCCGCGCCGGCAAGGCAGTAGCCGCAATTGTCGGTCAGGCCCGTCTTGCCGCCGATGTAGTCCTCGCGCTCCGCCAGCAACTGGTTGCCGTTGTAGAGGTCGTAGCGGTCGGCCACCCGGCGCGAGAGCGTCTGCATGCAGCCGCGGATCTGCGGGTAGTTCAGCGCGGCGCGCAGGATGATCGCCTGGTCATAGGCCGTCGAGTAGTGGCCATCCTGATCCAGGCCGTGCGGGTTCATGTAGTGCGTGTTGCGAAGCTGGAAGAGCCTGGCCGTCTCGTTCATGCGGTCGACGAAGAGCTGGCGGGCCGTGTCGGCGTCTGTCGCACCGAGCTGGGTGCCGACGGCGCGCGCGATCGCCATGGCCGCGTCGTTGCCGGAGGGCATCAGCAGCCCGTACAGCAGATCTTCGATCGTGACCTGATCGCCGGCCACCAGCCCCATCGTCGCCTCGCCGATCAGGTCGCTCTCCTCGATCGTCACCGTCAGGTCCAGGCTGACCGTGCGCACGGCGACGATGGCGGTCATCATCTTCGTCAGCGAGGCCGGCGCGATGCGCTCGTGGGCATTGTGCTCGTAGAGCACCTCGTTGAAGTCCGACAGGATGACAAACTTGCGGGCGTTGACCTCTGGCGGAGGGGGCTGGCCTTCCTGGGCGCTGCCCAGCGGGCTGGCGCACAGGCCGGCCAGCACCAGCGATACGAGCAGTATGGCGCGTAAAGCGGACGGCATGGCGGTGGAGCTAGCTCGCGGCCTTGACGGGATTGCGCAGCACGCCGATACCGTCGATCTGCACCTCGCAGATGTCGCCGTCCTTGAGGGAGGGTGGGCCGCCCGGAGTGCCGGTCATGATCACGTCGCCCGGCTCCAGCGTCATCACATTGCTGATGAACTCGATCAGGTAGGGCACGTCAAACAGCAGGTAGCTGGTCGAGGAGTTCTGATACACCTCGCCGTTGACGACCGAGCGGATCGCCAGGTTGGACGGGTCCACGTCGGTCACGATTGCCGGCCCGAGCGGGGCGAAGGTGTCGAAGCCCTTGGCGCGCACCCACTGGCCATCCTTGAACTGGTAGTCGCGGGCGCTGACGTCGTTGCCGCAGGTGTAGCCGAAGACGACGCTCTCGTAGTCCTCCGCCTTGACGTGGCGGCAGCGCCGGCCAATGACGATGCACAACTCCGCTTCGGCATCGACCTTCTCCGGCCCCGGCGGCAGGATGATCGGGCTGTCAGGGCCGATGATCGCCGAG
>DATGQR010000189.1:0-3416 GCA_035304105.1 Thermomicrobiales bacterium
CCGAGCCGCTCGTCTGCTTTGCCGGCCACACCGACGTGGTGCCGCCCGGACCGCCGGACCGCTGGACCTCCGATCCTTTTGTACCCACTGAACGCGACGGCAAGCTCTACGGCCGCGGCGCCGCCGACATGAAAACCTCCGTCGCCGCCTTCGTGACGGCCATCGAGGCTTTCGTCTCGGCCAATCCCGATCATTCGGGCTCGGTCGCGCTGCTCCTCACTTCCGACGAAGAAGGCGTGGCGACCGACGGCACGGTCAAGGTCGTCGAAATGCTGCGCGAGCGCGGCGAGATTATCGAGTTCTGCATCGTCGGCGAGCCGACGTCGAGTGCGGTACTGGGCGACACGATCAAGAACGGTCGCCGCGGTTCGCTCTCCGGCACGCTGCGCGTGCTCGGCGTGCAAGGCCACATCGCCTACCCGCATCTGGCGCGCAACCCCATACACGAGGCACTGCCTGCGCTCGCCGAACTGACCGCCATCGAATGGTGCCGGGGCAATCAGGATTTCCAGCCGACAAGCTTTCAGATTTCGAACATCCATGCCGGAACGGGCGCGAACAATGTCATTCCCGGCACGCTGGAAGCGCTGTTCAACTTCCGCTTTTCCACCGAGCGCACGGCCGACGAACTGAAGCAGCGCGTGCACGCCGTGCTGGACGCGCATGGTTTGGAGTACGAACTGGTCTGGTCGCTGTCCGGCAATCCGTTCCTCACGCCGCGCGCGACGCTCGTGCACGCGGTCAGCGAAGCGATCCAGGACGTTACGGGTATCACTCCCGAAGTGTCCACCACCGGCGGCACGTCCGACGGCCGCTTCATCGCCGCCATCTGTCCGCAGGTCATCGAGTTCGGCCCGATCAACCAGTCGATCCACAAGCTCGATGAGCACGTGGAGATCGCCGATATCGAACCCCTGCATCGCATCTATCTGCGCACGCTCGAGAACCTGCTTGGCTAAAGTCACCACCGTCGGACAGCGCATCGAAGCGGCTGCCGCCCGCTTCGACGCCGCCGGACTGCACTTCGGCCACGGCACGCACGACGCATACGACGAAGCCGCCTGGCTGATGCTGCATGCGCTCGAGGCGCCGATCGACGATCTCGAAGCCCGGCTCGATCATGTTCCCACGGCAGCGCAGGTTCAGCGCTTCGAGGCGCTGGTCGCGGCGCGCATCGAGAAGCGCATCCCGGCGGCCTACCTGATCAACGAGGCCTGGCTCGGCGAGCATCGCTTCTACGTCGACGAGCGCGTGATCGTGCCGCGCTCCTTCATCGCCGAGCTGCTCGCCGATGAACTGGCGCCCTGGGTCGTCGATCCGGCACAGGTCGGCACCGTGCTCGACCTGTGCACCGGTTCAGGCTGCCTCGCAATCCTGGCAGCGCTGACCTTCCCGAACGCCCGGGTGGACGCTGTCGACCTCTCCGAGGAGGCACTCGCCGTGGCGGAAAGGAACGTCACCGACTACGGCCTGGAACAGCGCGTGAACCTGATCCGCTCGGATCTGTTCCGCAGCGTGCCGGCCAAGCGCTACGACCTGATCCTTTCCAATCCGCCCTACGTCGATGCGCCGAGCATGAAGGCGCTGCCGGCGGAGTATCGCCACGAACCGGCGATGGCACTCGGTTCCGGGCGCGACGGGTTGGACGCCACCCGCGTGATCCTGCGCGAAGCGAAAAAACATCTTGCCGACGACGGCCTGCTGGTAGTGGAAATCGGCCACAACCGCGAACGGCTGGAGCGCGCTTTCCCGCACTTGCCGTTCACCTGGCTGGAGGTCAGCGCGGGCGACGAATTCGTCTTTCTGCTGGAACGGCGGCAGTTGCCCTGAAGCGGCGCGCAAGCGCGCCCCAAACGCCCGTTTCAATTGACCATTCCACCGCTGAGCGCTTAAACTAGCGGCCCTTTCGGGGTGTAGCGTAGCCTGGTAGCGCGCCTGGTTTGGGACCAGGATGTCGGGAGTTCGAATCTCTCCACCCCGACCAGTTTGGAACCGTGTGCATCGATGTGCATGCGGTGGCAGAGTCCGACGAAGAAGTGCCCGTAGCTCAACTGGATAGAGCACCAGCCTTCTAAGCTGGGGGTTACAGGTTCGATCCCTGTCGGGCGCGCCAAAACCGTACGACGGTGGCTGTAGCTCAGTTGGTAGAGTCCCGGATTGTGATTCCGGTTGTCGTGGGTTCGAGTCCCATCAGCCACCCCAAATTCCCAGCGCTACCAGGCGCTTAAGGCCCGCCCCCTCCTTCAGCAACTGTTGCAAAGCAGCCGGCCTTCCATCGGCGGAATAGCGCGGTCAGTTCTCCAGCGATCCGCTACTTCCCCTGCTCCGGCACATTTCCCGCGCCTTCTGCACGTCGGGCCTGCCGCAGATTGCCCCGCAGACTAAGCGACTCAAACCCGTACCCTCGGGACCTCCGCCCTTTTGTGAATCGTTCCGTCACAGTACTATCGACGCGTCGTAGGCAGTTCCGCCCGGTTATCATCTGCAATACTGGCGACCTCCAAGGCCGGGCAGGCGCGCGACAACATCGGGCGATTGTCCGACGCAAAGCAGCGGACGCTGATTGCCTAAGCAGTCCTACGGTGATTCCTGGCCTGCGCCGGATACGCTATGAGCAAAACGCGATGGTATGAGATGAGCAGTCGTTACGTCTTGCTACTGACTACTTGGTTCTAGGACAAGGTAGCGGTGGCCCCAGGAATGCTTGGGAAGGCGCCTAAGGACTGATTCTCGACACCCAAGGCAGCGGACCTGACGACGTCCTGCGCAACACTCACGCTCATGCCAGCCACCGACCCAGTCTTACCGTAGTAGTACGCCAGATCGCCTCCCAGCGCCGCCATGTCGCCGCTTGTAGCGCTCAAGTAATAGGCGGTGAGCGCATTAGTAAGCGCCCAGCTTGTGAGCGAACTGTCGGCTGCACGTGCCTGGTCAAACGCGCTCACCAATCCAGCGAAATCGAATTGCTCGATCTTGTCGTCAAGTAAGGCGTTCGACGAAGTCGGGTCGTACTCGCCGCTGGCTTCTACGATCACCTGGAGATTAGCGACGCTCCTGCGTTCGCCCGAGTTCGAATACCAGTCCTTGAACGTCAGGCGGCCGCAGCCGACCTCGAGAATCAGGTCTTTGGAGGATTTGCGCAATTGGAGATCCTCATAGCGCACGCCTCCCCCAAGCGAAAGCGTGTTGTCCTCGCCCGCGCCGCCGTAAATGACGTCCGAACCATCGCCGGCGTTATAAAGGATCACGTCTGCTCCGCCGCCTGCGTAGATCGTATCGTTCCCGACGCCGCCGGCAAAGATTTCCGCGCTAGAGCCACCGGTCATCTTGTCGCTTCCGGCCCCACCATTGAACCACGCCTTCCCGGACTTATCCGTCAGCGTGTCGTTGCCGCCTCCTCCTTCCAGCAGATCATC
>DATGQR010000190.1:0-6297 GCA_035304105.1 Thermomicrobiales bacterium
CACGATGCGCATGCTCGACCTGGCCCGGGAGCACGGGGCGCGCTTCCTTTTCTCCTCGACCAGCGAGATCTACGGCAACCCGCAGGTCCACCCCCAGCCAGAGAGCTACTTCGGCAACGTCAACCCGGTCGGGCCCCGCTCCTGCTACGACGAGAGCAAGCGCTTCGGCGAGTCGATCACGATGGAGTACGTGCGCCAGTTCGACGTCGACGCGCGCATCGTGCGGCTCTTCAATGTCTACGGCCCGCGCAACGACCCTCAGGACGGACGCGTCGTCCCGGCCTTCATCAGCTTCGCGCTGCAGGGCCGCCCACTGCCGGTGTACGGCGATGGCACGCAGACACGCTCGCTCTGCTACATCGACGACCTCGTCACCGGGCTGCGGCTGGCGATGGAGACGGACGGTCTGGCCGGCGAGGTCATCAACCTGGGCAACCCGGACGAGCGCACGGTGCTCGAGCTAGCCAGGATTATCGCTGACATTTGCGGCTCCGACGGCGGCATCGAGTATCTCCCGATGCGCGAGGACGACCCCGAGCGGCGCTGCCCGGACATCACCGTGGCCAGCGAGCTGCTCGGCTGGTCGGCGACCACGCCGCTGCGTGAAGGCTTGGAGCAGACGGTGCGCTACTTCGTCGAAGTCGAGGGTATCCCCACGCAATGAACCGCGCGCTCGAGCGGTTCCAACCGGGGCTAGCGCTGCTGGCGGCGGGCGGAACGCTCGCTGTCCTGCTGGTGATCTACCAGCTCGCGCGGAATGGTCAACTCGAGCTGGCGCTTCCGCTCCTGATCGCCAGCGTCGGCGCGTTGGTGCTGCTGCGCTTCCCGTGGGCCGGCTTTGCCCTGCTGGTGGCAAGCGTCCCGGTCCAGCGTCTGGGCGCCGAGGGTGGACCGCTGCCCGTGACGCTGACCCAGCTCGCCGTCCCGGTCGCGATCGCCGGCCTGGTGATCGGCCTGGCAGCTGGCCAGCCGAGACTCAGAGGCCACGCCCTGCTGATCCCGTACTGCGCGCTGGTGCTCGTCATGCTGGCGAGCGCGGTGAGGGCCCAGAGCGGCAGCGCGGCGCTGGCCGAGTTCGCCCGCTGGGCGGTCGCGCTGGCGGCATTCTGGCTGGCGCTGCAATTCGTCGTCGGCAGCTCGCGGCGGATGATCGCATTCGTCACGCTGCTCGCGCTCGGCGGCGTGTTCGAAGCCACCATCGGCGTCTTGCAGAGCGTCCTGGGCGCCGGCCCGTTCCAGTTGCAGTCCGGCGTCTCGCGCGCGTTCGGAACATTCGGCAAGCCCAACTCCTACGCCGGTTACCTGGAGATGACGCTCTTTCCGGCCGTCTGGCTGGGGGTTTGGTATGTCGCCGAGTACTGGCGGCGACTGGAGATCTACCGCGTGGCCCGGCTACAGGGCATGGCCGCCAGCCGCGAACAGCGCCTGGCACTGGCCCGGAGCGTGCTGATGGCGCTGCTCCTGCTCGGCTCGGCGGCGATCATCCTGGGCGGCATCGTCGCCAGCCTCTCGCGCGGAGCCTGGCTGGGCGTCGCCGTCGGCGCACTGGTCACAGCACTCCTCTTCGGCCGCACCACCAGGCTGGTGACGATCACCGCCATCGCCGCGGCCGGGGCGATCTTCTTGAGCGGCCAGACCTGGCTGATCCCGGAGGACTTTCGCGACCGCATCTCGGCCAGCGTCGACCAGGTGCGCCCCTTCAATCCCGCCAACGTGGTGATCACCGACGAGAACTTCGCGGCTGCCGAGCGCTTCGCCCATTGGCAGGCCGGGCTCGGCATGTTTCAGGATTACCCCCTGCTCGGCATCGGCGCAGGCAATTTCAACACCCACTACGAGGACTACTCGGTGCGGGAGACGTTTCGGCATAGCCAGGGGCACGCGCATAACTTCTACATTCACACGCTGGCCGAGACGGGCATGCTGGGCCTGCTCGCCTACCTGACCTTGCTCGGTAGCGTCATGGCCCTTGCGCTCCGTGTGCTGCTCTCGCGATACGGGCGCGGGTCGCTGGCCAGGGCGGTCGTCCTCGGAGCATTCGGCTCGATCGTCGCCGTAGCAGCGCATAATGTGTTCGAGCACCTGCACGTCCTCAACATGGGGATCGTCATCAGCCTGCTCTGGGCGCTGGTGATTGCCGGGCACGTAGGCTGGCGACACGATCGACTTGAGGAGACGCAGCGCGCGGCATGACCATCGATCAGACGCAACCCGCCGCATCCCAGGACACCACCGAGAACGGGACGCTGCGCTCGGTCTCGCTGAAAGACCGCCTGCTGACGCCACGCACGGTGGTCTCGTTCCTGATCGCGCTGGCGTTCATCGTCTTCATCTTCCGCAACCTGGATCTCGACGTCCTGGAGGTGGCCGAGAATATCGCCGGGGGCAACCCGGGCTGGATCGCGCTGGGCTTCCTGGCCTACTATGGCGCCTTCCCGCTACGCGCCTGGCGCTGGCGCCGCCTGCTTGAGAATGCGGACGTGCGCAACGGCGACGCCGAGCACGTCTACACCATCCGTTCGATCACCGAGATCTACATCTTGAGCTGGTTCGTCAACTGCCTGGTGCCGGCCAAGCTCGGCGACGCCTATCGCGGCTACCTGCTGCGCCAGCGCGCCGGGGTGTCATTCGCGCGCTCGTTCGGCACGGTTGTGGCCGAGCGCTTCATCGACATCCTGGCACTCATGAGCCTGATGCTGATCGCCGCCCTGCTGATCTTCCACGGCAACGTCCCGTCGGACGTCCAGCTCCCGCTGATCGGCGGCGGCGCGCTGGTGTTCGTCGGCGCGCTCGGCCTGGTCGCCGCGGCGCGCTACCGGATGACCATCCTGAATTTGATGCCCGAGCGCTTCACCGAGCCATACGACCGACTGCAGGGCGGCGTACTGTCGTCCTTCTCGCGCTCCGGAGCATTACCGGTCGGCGCGGCCACGGCGGCCATCTGGGCCTCCGAGGGCCTGCGCGTCTACTGCGTGGCAGCCGCATTCGGGGTTCGCCTGAGCGTGCCCGAAGCGATCTTCGTGGCACTGCTGGCGAGCCTGTTGACGGTCATTCCGCTGACACCGGCGGGGCTCGGCGTTGTTGAAAGCGGCACGATCATCGCGCTACGGTTGCTCGACGTGTCCGCGACGAACGCGGCGACCATCGCCATCGTCGACCGCGGCATCGCTTACTGGAGTGTGATCGTCGTCGGCGCGGTGCTCTCGATCATCGCGCGCCGCCGCTAGGAGACGCTGGTGCGAATCGCGATTGACGCCACTCCGGCCGCCGTCCAGCAGGGCGGCGTCGGGCGCTATGCCCGCGAGTTGCTACGTGCCCTGGTGGGGCGCCTCACGGACCACCAGTTCATCCTGGCGACCGCCGCGCCCGACGACGTGGCCCGTGCCCTGCTCGACAGCCTGCCGCCCGGATCCTGGCGCGAGCTGCGCCGCCTGCCGCTGGCCGAGCGCTGGATGACGGCGCTCTGGCACCGGCTGCGGGCGCCGATTCCGGTCGAGCGGCTGATCGGCCCGCACGACCTCTTCCACGGCACCGATTTCGTCGTCCCGCCCGGCCGGGCTTCGAAGGTGGTCACGATCCACGACCTCTCATTTCGCCTGCACCCGGAGTTCGCCGAGCCGAGCCTGGCCCGTTTTCTGAGCGCAGCCGTCCCGCGCTCCATCGAGCGGGCCGACGCGATCATCACCGTCTCCGCATCGGTCGCCGCCGAACTTGCCGACCTGTACCCCGCCTCGCGCGACAAGGTCGTCGCCATCCCCAACGGCGTCCGGCTCCCGAGTGCTAGCACCCTGCCGCGAGGGGAAGCGGACTCGCCAACGATCCTGATGGTCGGAACGGTGGAGCCACGCAAGAACCACCTGACCGCGCTGGCGGCATTCGACATCGTTCGCCAAGATCTGCCCGACGCCCAACTGACGATCATTGGCCGGCCCGGTTGGCGCTCCGAGGAGATCCAGCGGGCTATCCGCGCCGCCCAGCGGCAGGGCGGCGTCTGTTGGATCGAAGCTGCCAGCGACGATGAACTGGAGCGCGCCTTCGCGGCCGCGGCCGTCGCGATCTCGCCGTCACATTACGAGGGCTTCGGCCTGCCGGTGCTGGAGGCGATGGCCCGCAGCTTGCCGGTCGTCGCCAGCGACATCCGCGCCCATCGCGAGGTGGCCGGCGATACGGTCCTCTACGCCCCTCCTGGAGATGCGGAGGCGCTGGCCGAGCAGATCGTGAAGCTGCTGGGCGATTCGGAGCTCAGAGCGAGCCTCGCAGTGCGCGCTCGCGAGCGGGCCGGAACCTTCGGCTGGGATGAGACGGCGCGCAGGACGCTGCGCGTCTACGAAGCGGTCGCGGGACGGAGGCATCCATGAGCGACGACCAGCCACGCGAGCCGGCCAGCATTGAGCCAACGGAGCGACGGGGGCTGCTCAGCCGGCATCCACGCCTGGGCATCCTGATGATCGGCGTGCTCTTCCTGCTGCCGATCTGCGCGATGGTGATCATCGTCTTCGTGTTGATCGCCAGCCGGGTCATGAATGCTTGACGAACGCATCCTGTCTGCCCCCGGACTACTCGCCCTGTCTTCGGTAGCTTTGGTGGGAATCGTCGCGCTCGGACTGGTGATCCGCATCGCGCGCGGCGCCGGGCAGGCCACCGAGGAGGATGTCGTCCGGCGGATTGTCCGCAACAGCTCACTGCCGATCGCCTCGCAGCTCATCGTGCGCGTCATCGACCTCGCCATCGCGATCGCCATCCTGCGGCTGCTCGGCCCAAGCGGTAACGGCGAGTATGCCTTCGCGGTCATCGTCTGGCTTTACGTCAAGACGATCTCCGACTTCGGTCTGGGGCTCTACGCGACGCGCGAGATCTCGCGCGAGCCGGACCGCGCCGGAGCGATCACCGGCGGGACGACGCTCTTTCGCTGGCTCGTGCTGGCGGCGTGCCTGGCGCCGGTCGCGGCGTATCTGAGCATCCGGCTGGCGCTCGGTGACCTCTCGAATGGGGCGCTGGCGGCCGTCGCCATCCTGTTGCTGTCGATCGTCCCGGCCAGTCTGAGCGAGGCGCTGAACTCGGCCCTCAACGGCGTCGAGCGAATGGACATCGCGGCCGGGCTGAACGTCGGGGTCAATCTGGTGCGTGCCCCGCTGGCCGTCGCGCTGGCGGCCACCAGCCTTGGGGTTGCCGGCGTGGCGCTGGCCGCGCTCATTGGGGCGCTGGTCTCGGCGGCAGCCTTCGCGCTCGCTTACCGGCGCGTCGGCCTGCCAGCGATCAGGCTGCGCCTCACCAGCTCACAGGCGCGCGAGTATGCGCGCGAGAGCTGGCCGCTGTTGGTCAACGCGCTGTTGATCAGCCTCTTCTTCCGCTTCGATATCTTCATCATCGAGGCTGTGCGCGGCGTGCGCGAGGTCGGCATCTATGACGCCGCGTTCAAGCCGATCAATATGTTGACGATCATCCCGGCCTACGCGACCCTGGCCGTCTTCCCGCTGATGTCGCGCCGGGCCGGGGATGTGGAGGGCCTGGCGCGCGCCAACCGCGTCACCAGCTACCTGCTGGTCAGCCTTGCCTGGGGCGCCGTTGCGCTGACCGTCGCGCTGGCCGAGCCGGCCATCCGCGTGCTGGCCGGGGGTGAGTATCTGCCGGAAGCTGCCACCCTGCTCCGAGTGCTGATCTTCTTCGCGCCGCTAGCCTTCCTGAACGGAGTGTTTCAGTACGTGCTGGTGGCCCAGGGACGCCAGCGACAGGTCATCCCGGCGTTTGTGTGCGCCGCCGCGTTCAACATCGCCGGGAACCTGGCATTGGTGCCGCTCTTCGGCGCGCGCGCCTCGGCATCGCTCACAGTTGTGACCGAGATCGTGATCTTCTCCGCGTTCGTCTGGGTCTCCCGCAAGAGCGCCGTGCGCATCCATGACCGGGCCGGTCTGGCGCGTCTAGCCCGGCCGACGGCGGCAGGGCTGGCAGCCACGCTCGCGGCCCTCCTGCTGCTCGACCGCCCCTTGCTCGCGGCCCTTGCGGCAGGTGGCGTCTTCGCAGTGCTTGCGTTCGCGCTGCGCGTCGTGGGCGATGAGGAGATCGCGCTGGGCCGCCGGCTGATGACGCGCTCGGCGCGAGCCTGAGGGCCGCGATCTGCGCGCATCGCAGCTTGAGACCGGTTGACGCCCATCCATCCTGAATGGTATGGTTCCATCGCTGCGTGGAGGCGTAGTGTAGCGGCCTAACACGCCACCCTGTCAAGGTGGAGATCGCGGGTTCGAATCCCGTCGCTTCCGCCACAATGCATGAGACGGCGGCACAGAGGTGTCGCCGTCT
>DATGQR010000191.1:0-6411 GCA_035304105.1 Thermomicrobiales bacterium
GTAATTGTGGTCGATCTCCAGCTCAGCCTCCGGATCGGCCGAGGTCAGGCGCAGCGTGCCCAGCGAGCGGGCATACTGCAGGCTCACCCCGAAGGCGAGCGTCCAGGCCCCCGCGCGCTCGTCATATGCCTCGCCTGGATAGAAGTGGATATCGATCTCCGACTCGCTCTGGCTGCTGCGCGCCTTGAGCATCGTGTTGATGAAAGTCATCCGCTCGGGCGTGTATTCCGGCCGGATGATGAAGGAGGTCAGCCCGCTCTGACGCGCGATCTGGGGGTGGTCCATCAAGTTGCGGCCGACGCCCGGCAGATCGACGACCGGCTCGATGCCCAACTCGGCCAGCTCCTCGGCCGGCCCGACGCCCGAGCGCAGCAGCACCGCTGGCGAACCGTATGCGCCGCAGCACAGCACCGTCTCGTCGCCGTGGAACTCCCGGCCATCCGCCGCCCGCACGCCTCGCACCGTCCGGCCCTCGATGATCAGCCGGTCGACCAGCACATCGCAGACGATCTCCAGGTTGGGCCGCTCCCGGGCCAGCGCCAGGTAGCTGAGGGCGCTGTTCTGGCGATAGCCGCCGGTCAGGTTCTTCGGCGTTGCGCCGATGCAGGGGAACTGCTCCTCAGCGCCATTGATGTCGTCGACGTAGGGGAAACCCAGTTCCTGGGCCGTCTCCAGGAAGGCGCAGTCGAGCGGCGAAAGCTCCTCCGGGTCCGCCCGGCAGATGGTGACCGGGCCGTCGGAGCCGTGCAGCGGCCCGCCGAGCGGATCCGACTCCACCCGCTTGAAGGCCGGCAGCAGCGAAGCGGCGTCCCAGCCGGGGTTGCCGCGCGCCGCCCAGTCGTCGTAATCGGCCGCCGAGCCGCGAATCCACATCGCGCCGTTGACCGTCGTCGAGCCGCCCAGCACCTTCGCCCGCGGGAGCTGTAAGCGCCTCCCGTTGGCATCTTCCAGGTGAAAGTAGCCCCAGGAGTGGCTATCCGCCCGCAGCCCGACCGGGTCGAGGATGTCAGCCGGCCAGCTCTCGATATCCGGGCCGTAATCGGGCCCGGCCTCGAGCAGCAGCACTCGGCGCCGCGGGTCTTCGCTCAACCGCGCGGCCAGCACGCAACCGGCCGGACCGCCACCGACGATGATGACCTGATAGCTGCTCGTCCCCATTGCGTTGTCCTTTCAGGCACATCATATCCGCATGACCGTCGGCCTGGGCAACCGGGACCGCTGGTTATGCCTGGCCGCGCCGCATCGGCGGTATGATCGAGCCCGCTGGGTGATGGCTTCGTGAGGACGGCGACGTGGGACAGGGCAACGAGCGACAACGTATCTTCAGTGACGCCGAGTACCGGCGGCGCTGGGCGACGCTGCGCGCGAACATGGCGGCTCAGCGCAGCGAGCTGGCCGTCATCGTGGATGCCGACACGATTTTCTACCTGACCGGCTTCACTGGCGCGACGACGACCTTCCAGGCGCTGGTCGTCCCCGTCGAGGGCGAGCCGACCCACCTGCTGCGCTATGCCGAGCGGGCCAGCTTCGAGGCCAGCTCCTGGCTGGCTCAAGCGCGCTACTACGACGATATCGACGACCCCGTCTTCACGCTCGCCAACTTGATCGACGAGCTGGTGCCGACGGCGCTGCGGATCGGCGTCGAGAAGGCCTCGCCGCAGCTCTCGGTCGCCCGCTTTGAGCTGCTCTCGGCAGCGCTCTTCAACCGCACCTTCATCGACCTCTCGCTGGAGATCGGCTGGCAGCGGCTGATCCGCTCGGCCGAGGAGATCGCCATGCACCGCCGCGCAGCTGGCGTGATCGAGCGCGCCCTGGCGGCCGGCATCGAAGCGACCCGGCCCGGCGCGAGCGAGCGCGACATCGGCGCGGCCGTGGCCTGCGAGCTGATCCGCGCCAGGGCCGACAGCCCGCGGGTTGGCGTCATCGCCTCCGGCGAGCGGCTGGGCGAGGTCCACGGCAGCCTCAGCGACCGGGTGCTGGAGCGCGGCGACCTGGTGCGCCTGGAGATGAGCAACAGCGTCAATCGCTACTGGGCGCGGATCATGCGCATGGTTTCGCTGGGCGAGCCTGCCCCTGAAGACCGCGCGCTCTACGAGCATCTGCGCTGCCTGCAGGACGCGCAGCTGGCCCGGATGCGGCCCGGCGCGACCCCGCTGGAGCTCGACGCCCTGGTGCGCGAGCAGTTGCCCCCGGAGTCCTGGGCCATGCAACTGACCGGCTACGCCCTGGCCTTCCACGAGCCAGCCGTCATCGGCAACGACATCGACCGCTTCCGCATCGCCGCCGACGAGACCCGCCCGTTGGAGGCCGGCATGGTCCTGCACGTCTACGTCTCCTGCGACCACCTGAGCATCAGCGAGACAGTCGCCATCACCGACGCCGGCGCCCAACGCCTAACGACCTACCCCCGCGACCTCATCATCCGCTGACCCTACCAGCCGATCCCCGTCCCCACCTCGCCATCCCAAGAATCGGTCATTCACGGCTCGGATGCTCATAAGGCACCGCGGCGTAACCCCACGTATCCCGAGCCCGTCGAGGGAGCTAGCCGACAGCTACGGTGGTGACCAATTCCATCCCTACACAATCGTTGGCCGTGCCAATCATCAAGAATCCGGGCGGAATGCGGCCCGGGGGCGGGCCTTGCGGCAAGAGGTGTATACTGCACTGTTGCCATTCGGGCTGGTATCCGGCCTGAGGCTGGATTGGAACTGGAGTTGGCCTACCAGGTGCGTGAGCAACTGCGTGCAGGGGCGTTTGCCATCCTGATCATCGGTGTGCTCCTGACACTCGTCTCGGTCTTCGCCGATCCGCTCGCCCTGGGGCTGCCGCACTCCGGCTTCGGCTGGAAACAGACCCTCGGCACGATCGTCGGCCTCGCTATCGCCGCGCTGGGCCTCTGGCTCACACTGCGCATCGGCGACGAAGAGCCCGACGACTGACGCTCGCACGACGGCCATGACGCGCCGCCGGGGCTGGGGTTCCCCGCTGGCGCGGAGCTCGACAAGCAAGGGGGGAAGCATTGAAGGGCATCATCTTGGCCGGTGGTCTGGGCAGCAGGCTCTACCCGCTCACCTACGCGACCAACAAGCACCTCCTGCCGGTCTATGACCAGCCGATGATCTACTACCCGATCCAGACGCTCGTCTCGGCCGGCATCGACGAGATCATGATCGTCACCGGCGGACCACACGCCGGCGACTTCATCCCGGTGCTCCGCAATGGCCGCGAATTCGGCATCCGCCAGCTCGAATACGCCTATCAGGAAGACAACGGTGGCATCGCCGAAGCGCTCAGCTTCGCCGAGTCCTTCGCCGACGGTGAGTCGATCTGCGTCATCCTCGGCGACAACACCACCGACGCCGACATCCGCCCGGCCGTCGAGAATTTCCGCGACGGCGCGATGATCTTCCTCAAGGAAGTGCCGGATCCCCACCGCTTCGGCTGCCCGGTCTTCGCGCCCGACGACCCGACGCGCGTCATCGAGATCCAGGAGAAGCCGCGCCACCCGCAGAGCAAGTACGCTGTCACCGGCCTCTACCTCTATGACTCAACCGTCTTCGACTACATCCGCACGCTGGAGCCATCCGACCGCGGCGAGCTGGAGATCACCGACGTCAACAACTGCTACCTGCGCGACGGCCGGCTCTACTGGCACGAGCTAGACGGCTTCTGGAGCGACGCCGGCACCTTCGAGAGCCTCTACCGCACCAACCGCTACTGGGCCGAGAAAAAGCTCGGCAAGGGCACGGCCGAACTGATCGCCGCCGGCATGTTCGCCAGCGGCTACTAGCCCACCCGCAGCCAGACCGCCCGAGCGAGTCCGGCATCCCGACGCATGGAACAATAGAGACTGTCGGGGTAGGAAACTGGCGCTCGTTCCCCGCGCCATCCAGACGCATAGACCGCAGGAGACGCTCACGGTGACCCTTCGTCGCGCCCGGTTCAGGATGTTCCCGATATTGACCTTCTTCGCGGCCCTCGTCTCACTGCTTCTGGCGCTCGCGCCCGGCACGGCGCTGGCCCAGGATCTGCACTGGGACCGCTACGACGTCACGATCGACATCCGGCCCGACGGTAGCCTGCGCATCACCGAAGATCAGGACATCTCCTTCGATTCCGGCTCGTTCGGCGAAGGCTTCGCCGTCATCCCGCTCGGCCGCGTCGAGGAGATCACCAACATCGAACTCAGCGAGAACGGCGTGCCCTACCAACGCGCCACCGGCCAGGGCGAGCCGGGCACCTTCACCGTCCGCCAGGTCGGCGGCGAGCTGGAGATCGTCTGGTGGTTCGAGCGCGCCTTCGCGCCGGAAGTCCGCAACTTCACGCTGAGCTACGACGTCTACGGCGGACTGCGCGTCTACACCGACCCGCCGACCAACCAGATCTGGTGGCGAGCGATCGACTCGGACTTCGTGGCCGACATCGACAGCTCGACGATCACGATCAACCTGCCAGCCGAGGTCGGCTTCGAGGACATCGCCTACGGCGCCTTCACCCAGGGCTACGACCCCGACGATGTCCAGATCGAGCAGGTCGACGGCGACACGATCGTCTACCGGGCGACCGACATCGACCAGGGCGACGCCATCGAAGCGCGGCTGAGCTTCCCGCCGCTGACCACCGCCCAGCCGCCGTCGTGGCAGCTCGAGGACGACGAGCGCCGCGAGCGCGAGGAGCGCATGGAGCCCTACCGCGCACTGGCCAATGTGCTCTTCCTGGGCGCCGGCCTGCTGCTGGCCATCGGCGGCCCGCTCGGCCTCTACGCCCTCTGGCACAGCTACGGCCGCGACCACCCGGTCGAGATCCCGCTCGATATCCTGCGCGAGCCGCCGGACGACCTGCCGCCCGGCGTGGTTGGCACGCTGATCGACGAGCGCGCCGACATTCACGACCTGATCGCCACGCTGGTCGACCTGGCCGAGCGCGACATCATCCACATTGAGGAGATCAGCAGCGAGATCTTTGGCATCGCCTTCAACCGCGACTGGCGCATCACCCGGATCGGCAGCACGAGCGGGCTCTCCAAGGCCGAGAAGGCGCTGATCAACGCGCTCTTCGGGCGCAAGCAGGAGGTCAAACTGCGGGAGGTGCGCGAGAGCTTCGGCAAGCAGCAGGGCAAGGTGCGCTCGGCGTTCTACGACGAGCTGGTGCAGCGCGGCTACTTCCCGCGCAACCCGGAGACGGTGCGCAACGTCTGGCGCGTGGGCGGCTTCGTCATGCTGGGCATCACCGTGCTCATCGGCTTCGCACTCTGGTCGTCGATCGGCAGCTTCGCGCCGTTCGTGCTGGCCGTGCTGTTCGGTCTGGGCATCACGGCGGTGGCGCTGATCATCGCGGCCGGCTTCATGCCCCGCAAGACGCTCAAGGGCGCCGAAGCTGCGGCCCGCTGGGTGGCCTTCCGCCGCTATCTGGAAGAGATCGAGCGCTATCAGGATCTGGAGCAGGCCAAGGACATCTTCTCGCGCTACCTGCCCTATGCCGTCGCCTTCGGGCTGGAAAAGAGCTGGGTGCGGAAGTTCGCGCGCGTCGACACTCCGGCGCCGCGCTGGTATGGCCCGCGCTACGGCCGGCGCTGGCCCCACGACCGCCCGGTGATCGTGACCGGCGGTGACAGGGGCGGCGGTGGCGGGCTCAACATGCCCAGCGTGCCCTCGTTGAACGAGATGAGCGAGAGCTTCTCCGGCTCGCTGCAGAGCATGAGCGACGGGCTGTTCGGCATGTTCAACCAGGCCGCATCGTCGTTCCGGCCCTATTCCGAATCCTCGTCGGGCGGCAGCTTCGGCGGCGGCCGCAGCGGCGGCTTCGGCGGCGGTGGCGGCAGCTTCGGCGGCGGTGGCGGCGGCGGAGGCCGCGGCTTCCGCTAGGGGTACGCAGACACTACACCACGTAGACACACATTCCACGGTACGACCGCACGAAGGCAGAAATCATTTGCCTCAGGCTCCTTGTCGTGCCGGCTGCCGCACTCCACAACTCTACCCTGATTGTTTTGCCAGGGACTTACTGGCAGACGTTGTGAGATCTCCTTGAGAGGTGTTGAAAAGGCAAATGAACGGGAATTCGATGCGAGCAGCATCGCGCGGCAAACAGGTGGGATCATACTCGGAATTGCGATCGGTGGCGTGTTGTTTATCAGCGCGTTTCTGCTGGCTACGACGGTGATGAACGCTGGCGCCAGCCACGAGGGGGACGGCGCGGTGCATGTCTGTATCAACCGCTTTACCGGTCAGGCGCGCTTCATCATGCCGGGCCGCGCGCCCAACTGCGCGCCGACTGAAATACTGCTGGACCTGGGAGGCAGCGGCGACACTGGCGACCTGGAGGCGCGCGTCGCTGCGCTCGAAGCACAGGTGCCCGATTGCCTCTCGGAAGTCGGCGAGGATGCGGTGTTCGAGGATTGCAATGTGC
>DATGQR010000192.1:0-4965 GCA_035304105.1 Thermomicrobiales bacterium
CCAGTCCGGATCGTGAACGCGGCCCCTGCCCTGAATCGCCCTGAGCGCTCGCAGCATCAGCCGCCCATCCGTTCAACGCACCCGAGCGCAGCCACCGCCTCGCGGAACTGCCGCCCCCGGTCGAATTCGTTCCTGAACATCCCGAAGCTCGCGCACCCCGGTGAGAGCAGCACGACGCCGCCCTCGACCGCCTCCGCCGCGGCCGCCTGAACCGCCGCCGCCATCGACGTCAGTGGCCCGATGACGCGGCCGTGCCCGGCCTCGGCCAGCAGCCGCTGGAGCTGCGGGGTCGCGGCCCCGTCCAGCAGCACGACCGCCGCCGCGCGCCCGGCCAGTTCGGCGGCCAGCGCGCCCAGGTCCACATGCTTCTCCGAGCCGCCCGAGATGACCACCAGTTGCCGGCCCGGGTACGCCCGCAGCGCCGCGATCGCCGCGACCGGCACCGTCGCCGTGGTGTCGTTGACGAACTCCACGCCATCTATGACGGCGACCGTCTCCAGCCGGTCGGCGATCGGCGTCACCCGCTGGAGCCCGGCGCGGATCTTCTCCGCTGGTAGACCGGCAGCCAGCGCCGCCCCGGCCGCGGCCAGCGCATTGAGCCGCGCATGCTCCCCCGGCAGCTGTAGCGTCGCAACCGGCCCGAGATCGACCAGTTCGCCGCCCCAGCGAGCCGCGAATCGCTCTGCATCAATCCAGAGCGCGAAATCCTCTCCTGGGTCGGCCACTCCGAAGGTCGCGGCATGGCCGGGCGCGTCTGCCAGCAGCCGGGCCAGCATCGGGTCGTCACGGTTGTAGATCAGCCAGTCGTCCGGGCGCTGGTGGCGCGCAATCGCCGCCTTGGTCCGGGCGTAGTCGTCGAGCGAGGCATAGCGGTCGAGATGGTCTTCGGCGATGTTGGTGATGACGGCGATCTGCGGCGCGAGCCCCTGCTCATCCAGTCCTTCGAGCTGGAACGACGACAGCTCGATGACCACCGGGGTGACTGCGTCCAGCGACGACAGCTCCAAGACCGCACTGCGGCCCATGTTCCCGGCTAGCCGCGCATCCGGCCAGCGTTCGCGCAGCAGTGTCGCGGCGACCGTCGCGGTCGTCGTCTTGCCCTTCGTGCCGGTCACGCCGACGATCGGCGCGGGGCAGGCGCGGAAGAAGAGCGTCATCTCCATCTCGACCGGGATACCGCGCCGGCGGGCCGCCGCGAGAAATGCCGACTCGCGCGGCACGGCCGGGTTACGGACGACCAACTCGGCCCAGTCCAGATCGGCCCCGTCGTGGCCGCCCAGGGTGTAGGAGATTGGCAGGTCCGCAAGGGCGTCGAGCGATTCGCGCAGCCGCTCGGCTGGCAGCATGTCGGTCACGCGCACCTCGGCGCCTTGCTCGACCAGGTAGCGGGCCACGCCAGCGCCGCCCTGGTTGACGCCGAGCCCGATCACCAGCACTCGCCGGCCGCCTGGCGCGCTCATCAAACCAGCGCCAGGGCCACGCCGAGCAGGCCGGCCATCATGCCGACCAGCCAGAAGCGCAGCGTAATCCGCGGCTCGGTCCAGCCCACCAGCTCGAAGTGGTGATGAATCGGCGTCATCCTGAAGATGCGCTTGCCCTTCGTCAGCTTGAAGTAGATCACCTGAAGCGAGACCGAAGCCGCCTCGGCCACGAAGACGATCCCGACGACCGGCAGCAGCAGCCACTGGCCGGTCATGAACGCCGCCGTCGCCAGCGACGCGCCCAGCGCCAGCGAGCCGGTGTCACCCATGAAGACCTGCGCGGGGTGCGAGTTGTACCAGAGGAAGCCCAGCAGCGCGCCGACCATGATGAAGCAGAAGGTCACCACCTGCACCTGTCCCTGAAGGAAGGCGATGATGCCGTAGGCCACGAAGGCCACCGCCGCCGTACCCCCGGCCAGCGTGTCCAGCCCATCGGTGAGGTTCACGGCATTCGAGAAGCCGACGATCAGGAAGATCGCAATCGGGATGTAGAACAGCCCAATCTCGATGCGCCCCACGCCCGGGATGAAGGCGCTCTTGAGGCCCAGGGGGAAATAGAGGATCAGCGCCGTCACCGTCGCGAACAGCGTCAGCCAGACCATCTTGAAGCGCCCGGCAAGCCCGGCCGTCGGCCCGCCGACCAGATTCAGCTTGTCGTCGATGCCGCCCAGCACCGAGCAGCACACCAGCACCCCGATCAACAGCAGCGACGACTCGCGCCCGTAGACGTTGAAGATCAGCGTCAGGATGACCGCCGTGGCGTTGAAGAGGATCCCGCCCATCGTGGGCGTGCCCATCTTCTCCATGTGCCCCTGCGGGCCATCGATCCGGATCTGCTTGCCGATGCGGTGGTCGATCAGGAACTGGATGAACGGCCGGCCGGCGATCAAGACGATCAGGAAGGCCAGGCCGCTGAGCGCCAGCGACAGCGCCAGGTTGTCGAGCGGGTCGAGCGGCATCACCGACCCGTCGAGATCGAACAGCGAGCGCAGCAGGTCCGTCACGAAGCAACACCGGGTTCAATGGTCCGCACCGCTTCGATGACCGTCTCCATTTGCACCCCTCGCGAACCCTTCACCAGGATCAAATCCCCCTCGGCCATCACCTCGCGCAACCGCTTCACCAGATCTTCCTTGGTGTCGAAGTGCTCCGCCAGCCGCTCGGGCCGCAGCTGGCGAAATTCGTCGTGGATGTAGCGCGCCCGCGGCCCCACAGTCAGCAAGCCGTCGACCACCTCGGCGGCGCGCCGTCCGACGATGCGGTGCGCCTCCTCTTCGAAATCCCCCATCTCCAACATGTCACCAAACACGGCCAGCCGGCGGTTGGCGTCTAGATCCTCCAGCAGCGTCAGCGCCGCGTTACACGACGCCGGGTTGGCGTTGTAGTGATCGTCGAGGATTGTCGCGCCATTGAGCGCCGGCGTGAGGATCAGCCGCAGCTGCACGTCCGGCGCCTCGAAGCCGCGCAGGATCGCCGGCAGGTCCATGCCCAGCTCGAAGCCCACGCCGATCCCGGCCAGCGCCAGGTAGACGCTGTGCCGCCCGAGCAAGGGAATCGTCACCCGGTCCGCCTGGCCGTCGCGCACCAGTGTGAAGCGGATGCCTTCCCGGCCCAGTCCTTCGACATCCTCGGCGCGCAAGTCCGCCTTCGGATCGAGCCCGTAGGTCACTACCCGGCAACGCGCGTGAGCGGCCATCGCGCGCACTCGCTCGTCGTCGTAGTTGAGCAACGCCAGGCCATGCTCCGGAAGCGCGGCGACCAGCTCGACCTTCGTGGCGGCGATTGCATCCAGCGAGCCCATGCGCGCCAGGTGCGAGTGGGTCACGTTGGTGACCACCCCGATGTCCGGCCGCGCAATCTCGGCCAGCTCTGAGATCTCGCCCATGCGGTACGCCCCGCCCATCTCCCAGACGGCCACCTCGACGTCCGGGTTGAGCTCGAGGACGCTGATCGGCAGGCCGACCTCGTTGTTGTAACTTCCGACACTCTTGGTCACCCGGAAGCTCGCGGCGGCCACGGCGGCCACGACCTCCTTCGTGCTCGACTTGCCGATGCTGCCGGTGATCCCCACCACGCGCGGCTCGAACAACCCCCGCCAGTAAGTCGCCAGGCGGTGCAGCGCCGCCAGCGTGTCCTCCACGACGATCACCGGGATCTCGACGCGCTCCTGGGCGGACAGCCAGGCCTCGTCCACCAGCGCTCCGGCAGCCCCGGCCTGAATCGCCTGGGGAATGTAGTCATGCCCGTCCGCGAACTCGCCGTGCAGCGCGACGAACAGGTAGCCCTCCCGGACCAGCCGGGAGTCGTGGATCACGCCGGTAAACAGCAGGTCGTCCGGCGCGTCGCCATGCAAGCGCCCGCCGGTGCCCGCCAGGACATCGTGCAAGCGAATCATTGCGCCTCCGTCGGTTCGATGCCGTAGAGCAGGAACAGCTCGCTCAGGATCTCGCCCAAAGCCGGGCCGGCCGCCGTCTCGCCCCAGGGCGTTTCCCGGGGCTCATCGATCTTAACCAGAACGACAAACTGCGGGTCCTCGACGGGGCCGAAGCCGACGATTGAGGCGATCGTCGTATCCTCGACGTAGCCGCCATCCGGCGAGGGCACCTGCGCGGTGCCGGTCTTCGCGCCGACGTCGTAGCCGGCCACCTGCGGGTAGGCTTCGAAGCGCTGCTCGACCACCTGGTTGAGCATCTGGCGTATCTGCGCCGACGTCTCTTCGGAGATAACGTCGCGGACGACCTCCGGCTCGTGGACGATCACCGTGCCGTCCGGCCGGCGCTCCTCGGCGACGATGTACGGCTCCATCAAATGGCCGCCGTTGACAATCGCCGAGTAAGCGTTGACGATTTGCAGCGGCGTGATGGCGATGCCCTGACCGAACGCGGTGGTGAAGAAGAGCGTCTCGCTCCAGTCACTCTCCCAGGGCTTGGCGACAATGCCGCGCTCCTCGCCCTGGAGCTCGATGCCGGTCGCCTTCCCAATGCCGAACTGGGTCAACCGCTGGAAAAGCCGCTCGGCGCCGATCTTCTCGGCCACGTAGATCGCGCCCAGGTTCGAGGAGCGCACCAGCACCTCAGTCATCGTCTGGACGCCGTAGACGTGGCCGTTATTGTTGGTGATCGGCGGGTGGCCCGGCACCTCGCGGTAACCCGGCGAATCATCGAAGGTCGAGTCCGGCGTCACCACGCCGTCGTCCAGCCCGATCGCCATGACGATCGACTTGAACGTCGAGCCGGGCTCGTAGATCTCCTGGACGGCGGGGTTCGTGAAGACGCTGATGTCGTCGACGTCCTGGTACTCGTTGGGGTCGTAGACCGGCCAGCTGGCCATGCCGAGGATCGCGCCGGTCTTGGGATCCTGGACGATGATCGTCCCGCCGGAGGCGCGCTGCTCGGTGATCGTCTCGCGTAGCACCCGCTCGATCAGCAGCTGCACCGAACTGTCGATCGTCAGGACGATGTCCGAGCCGTCCTCGGGCGGGTCC
>DATGQR010000193.1:0-2193 GCA_035304105.1 Thermomicrobiales bacterium
GCGCCGGGGTCGAGCACGACGTGATCAACGCCAACGATTTCGACTTCGCGTTCGTCGAAATCGAGCTGAAGCAGGCTTCCTGAGCCCTCGGTCGGGGTCCCGGCGGGGCGGTCGTGATCGCTTCGCGGTCGGAGTCGTTCGCCGCTGCCGCCTCGGCACCCGGCCGGCATGATCAGCGGATCAGGACCAGGCCTTCGAGCTCGCGCAGACGGAAATCGTCGGTCCCGGCGCGCCACGTTCCTAAAAGAGAGCGGACGACGAGGCTCATGCGATGGCTGCCGCTCCCGCCCTCGATCGTGGCGTCGGCCAGGGTGACCGGCGCGTTTGCTCGCCAGCGCCTTGCCAGATCGCCGAGGTCGAAGCGGACTGGCGGACTTTGCGGCGAGGTCACCGTGAGCGCCTGTTCTTCGACGTCCAAAGCGAATTCGAAGCGAGCGGTTGCGGTTTCCATCATCGGCGGCTCGACGCCTCTGTCGTTTGCGCGCAGCCAGATCAGGTGAGCGAACGGCGCGACGTCCAACTGCATGCCCGTCCCGACGCCGGGAGCGACGATCCGAGCGGTCTGATCTCGCTCGGCGCGGGCGACGCCAAGGTCCGTCAGGATTGCCTCAGCGAGCTCCTGGCGCGCGCTCCGCGTCGCAGGTCGCGCTTGCGCCCAGCCCGGACGAACCTGGAGCAACGCTGCAAGGCGCTCCTGCGCGTCACGATCGATCAGAAAGCGGACGATCGAGGCGGCATCGTCGGCCGTCTGAGGAGGCAGAGCGCGACTACCTGAGGCAGCGACTTCCCTAACCTTGCCCCGCGCTAGCAGCCCTGCCGCTTCCAGGAGATCGACCAGGCGCGCGAGCTGGCTGTTCACGGCCACCGACGTCGCGCTTCATGGGCCGACGCTGCCCAGCATCAGGAGAAGCGCCAGCACCGCGGGGACGAGCACCGGTCGGTATCGCCCGAGCAGCGCGAGCGCCGCGATCGTTCCCAGCCAGAGCAGGAGAAGGCAGAGGAGGTAACGGGCCTCGGTCATGCCGTAGGCATCGATTCGCGCCCACAGCGACAGGGCGAACGCGACCAGCGCCGGAACCAGCGCCGGGAAGAACATCCAATAGTAGAAGCGGACCCAGCTTGGGCCCTGCTCCCGGTAGGGATACGCGAGCAGATGCGCCAGCAGGCCGAGCGCGGCGATGCCGATGGTCGACCACGCGATCCGCCCGTCCGGCAGATCCCAGGCGATGGCGATCCGCGCGAGGTACAGTGCGTAGACAACGAGATAGGCAAACGCCAGTGGCACGCAGATCCAGGCCATGAACAGGCGCAGCCACTGCGGTGGCTGTGGCGCCGCACCGAACGCCGCCGGCCGATCGACGCGGCCGAACAGCAGAAGCGGTGCGAGCACTCCGAAGGCCATGATCGTAATGTCGAGAGAAAGCCGGAGCGAAATCTCGATGCCGAGCAGCGTGCGCACGAGCATCAAGAGAAGCCCGATCCCTTGGTCTGCCACGAGTGCGGCGCCGAAGGCGAACCCGAGGCGCCCGATCATACGGACGGCGTAAGCCCAGGCGGCGTCGTCTTCCTGGCCTGCGGCAAGCGAGGGCAGCCCAAACAGCCCAAGCGCGAGGCCCGCCATCAGCATGCCGTTGGTCCATGGCGACTCCACCCAGATGAGGTGCGCCGCAACGACCGTGCCGGCCAACAGCGCGGCGCCGATGCCGGCGGCGCGCGGCCAGGATCGGGCTTCGGCCAGCAAGGCGGCGACGAATCCGCCAAGCGCCAATCCGACCCCGATCCAGACCAGCCACCAGCCAAGCGGCGCGTCGCCGACGGCCAGCCGGATGTCGTGGACCAGCAACAGGATCACCATCGAAGCCATCAGACAGCCCCCGACGGCGACCGGGAAGCGCCGGATCGCCTCCGTGGCAGCTTGAAGCAGCACGTGCACTCGGGCGGCGAGGTCGATCGGGGGCATGGTGGCGCCCTTGGTTGCTCCGATGGTGGAGCTCACCCTGGCCGGCGATGGTTGCTGCGAAGTAAATTGCCCGCAGCCAGGCCGGCCCCGCCATCCGACCGTGGTCGAGCACCTGGCGCATGGTCCAGATTGAACCGAGCGCAACCCTTCTCCGGCGGGCTCGGTCTGGGCCTGCGGTCGCGCCGGTTGCCTGTCGTGAGGAAAAGGGACACTCTGCACGGTGGCGTCCGGCT
>DATGQR010000194.1:0-2385 GCA_035304105.1 Thermomicrobiales bacterium
TATACCCCGTCAACCCGAGCGTCGATGAGGTGGAGGGCGATAAGGCCTATCCCCGCCTCCAGGATCTTCCCGAGCGTCCCGATGTCGCCGACATCGTCGTGCCCGCATCGGTCGGCCACAAGGTCGCCGAAGACGCCGCGGAAGCTGGCATCCCCGTCTTCTGGCTGCAGCCCGGCGCCGAATCGCCCGAGTTGATCGCCTATGCCGAATCACTCGGCCTGACCGTGATCCACGACGCGTGCGTCATGGAAGCCCGTGGCTCGGAGCACTAGCGCCCGACGTACTGCCCCGTAGCCGGACAAGGAACGGGCCGCGTCCGAACGGACGCGGCCCTTCGAGTGTTCGAAGGAGTCTGGACTACTCCACGTCGATCTGGGCGCGCTGCAGCGTGCCCGAGTAGTCGACGTAGATCGACTGCCACTCAGTGTAGACATCGAGCGCGGCCTCGCCGGATTCGCGGTGACCGTTGCCGGTCGCCTTGGTGCCGCCGAACGGCAGGTGAATCTCGGCGCCGATCGTCCCGGCATTCACATAGAGGATGCCGGTGTGAATGTCGCGCATCGCCGTGAATGCGCGGTTGATGTCGCGCGTGTAGACGGCGGCCGACAGCCCGTACTGAACGCCGTTGGCGACCTGCACCGCTTCCTCGACCGAGGTCACCGGGATCACCGCCGTCACCGGGCCGAAGATCTCCTCCTGGGCAATGCGCATTTCGGGCCGCGCGTTGGCGAAGATCGTCGGCGTATGGAAATAGCCCCTGTCGAGTTCGCCATCCGACGCGATCTCGCCACCGACCACGAGCTGAGCGCCCTCGCCAGTGCCGACGCTGATGTACGAGTGCACCCGCTCAAGCTGCGACCGGCTCACGACTGGCCCCACGTCGACCGTCTCGTCCAGTCCGTAGCCCAGCTTCATGCCGCCTGCGCGCGCCGCCAATGCCTCGACGAGGTTGCCCGCCACCGACTGATCGGCGATCACACGGCTGGCGGCCGTGCAGCGCTGCCCGGAGGTGCCGAACGCGCTCCAGAGAATGCCATCCACGGCAAGATCCACGTCGGCATCGTCGAGGACGATGATCGCGTTCTTGCCGCCCATCTCCAGTGACACCTGCTTGCCGCGCTTGGCGCACTCGACGGCCGTCTGCCGGCCAACATCGTTCGAGCCGGTGAAAGAGATCAGCGGAACATCCGGATGTTCCACGATCGCCGCGCCGACTTCCTCGCCGGTGCCGAGCACCAGATTCACGACGCCTTCGGGAATGCCGCACTCTTCCAGGATCTCGACGAGCTTGACCGCCATGCGCGACGTGTAACTGGCGGGCTTCCAAACGATCGTGTTGCCGGTGATGAGTGCCGGCATCATCTTCCAGGTCGGAATCGCCAGCGGGAAGTTCCAGGGCGTGATCATGCCGACCACGCCGATCGGCCGGCGCTGCGACATGTTCCACTTGTTGCGCAGCTCGGATGGCGTCGTCTGGCCGAACTGGCGGCGCCCCTCGCCGGCCATGAAGAAGGTCATGTCGATGCCCTCTTGGACGTCGCCGCGCGCCTCGGCGATGACCTTGCCCATCTCCTCGGTCATCATCCGGGCCAGCTCTTCCTTGCGCTCGATCAGCTTCTGCCCCACACTGTAGAGCAGCTCGCCGCGCTTCGGCGCCGGATAGAGCCGCCAGCTCTCGAACGCCTTCTTCGCGGCAGCAACCGCGGCGTCGACGTCCTGGGCAGTACTCTTGGTGAACGTGCCGATCAACTCGCCGGTCGCCGGGTTCTCTCGCTGGAAGGTTTCGCCGGAAGTAGACTCAACCCAGCGGCCGCCGATGAAGTTCTTGTAATCCGCCACCCTATCGTTCCTTTCCGCCAACGAATCGGTTGCGCGTGGAGAGGCTGCGCTCGGTCTGGCAGTGTAGCAGACCCACGGCGTAGACTCGCCCAAGCAGCGGATGAAGGGTCCGACGAGCATGATGCCGCGCGAACGCCACGAGGACTTCAACGAAGAATGGGACTTCGAGCCGGACAACACCGGCGCGGGCTTGATGTCGGCGATCTTGATGGCGATCGCACTGACAATCCTCATCGCCTCGTTCGTCTGGTTCGTCATCCGGCTCGACCCGCTGACCGAGGATTTCATCGGCGGCGAGCCGCCGCCACCCACGGCGACGGAAACCGTCGGAGACGAATGAGCCGTTGGTATACTCGAATCTACGTTCCGCATGCCCCTTCACCTGGCTGACATCATCGGAGGGAGACCATCTTGCGCCAGCAAGTTACGATCGTTGGGCTTGGACTCATTGGCGGTTCTATTGGACTCGGACTCAAGCGCTGGTCGAATAATGAAGGCAAGCGCGACGACGTCCTCGAAATCACTGGCTTCGATATCGATCTCCAG
>DATGQR010000195.1:0-9676 GCA_035304105.1 Thermomicrobiales bacterium
ATCGACTCCTCGTTCGCCAGGCGCATGACGATCCGGTCGATGCCGGGCGCGATACCGCCGTGAGGTGGGGCGCCATACTCGAAGGCGTGCAGCATATGACCGAAGCGACGTTCGATCTCGTCCTTCGAGTAGCCCATGATCTCGAAGATGCGGTTCTGAATGTCGCGCTGGTGGATACGGATCGAGCCGCTACCCATCTCATAGCCGTCGACGACGATGTCATAGGCCTTGGCGCGGACGGCTCCAGGGTCCGTCTCCAGCAGGTGCGCATCCTCGTCCATCGGGGCAGTGAATGGGTGATGCATTGCGTCCCAGCGCTGCTCATCCTCGTTCCACTCGTACATCGGGAAGTCGAGCACCCACAGCGGCGCGCAGAGCTGCGAATCGATCAGGCCCAGGTCACGGCCCAGTCGCGAGCGCAGCCGGCCGAGGACGGTCGCCGCGAGCATCTCCTCGTCGGCGACCAGCAACAGGAGGTCACCTGGCTTGGTGCCGGTTGCGGCCGCCAAGCCTGAAAGCTCGCTTTCGGACAGGAAGCGCGCGATCGGCGAGCGTGCGGCTAGCTTGCCGCCCTCTTCCTGAAGACCGATCCATACTAGACCTTTTGCGCCCTGCTGCTGCGCGAAGGAGGTGAGGTCGTCGATCTCTCTTCGGGATATGTCGCTTCGGTTCGGCACCCCGATGGCCCGGACGACGCCTCCAGATGCGGCAGCCGACTTGAAGACGTTGAACTCGGAGTTGGCCACCACATCGGTGACGTCGACGATCTCCAGCCCGAAGCGCATGTCCGGCTTATCAGTGCCGAAGCGGCGCATTGCCTCGGCGTAGCTGAGCCGCGGGAAGGGCTGCTGCATGATCTTGAGACCGGCGATATTGATGATCTCGACAAACAGTCCCTCAGTCAACTCCAGGACGTCGTCGATGTCGACGAAGGACATCTCCAGGTCGAGTTGGGTGAACTCGGGCTGGCGATCGGCGCGCAGATCCTCGTCACGGAAGCAGCGCGCGATTTGATAGTAGCGGTCCATACCACTTACCATGAGCAACTGCTTGAGCTGCTGGGGCGACTGCGGCAGGGCGTAGAACTCGCCGGGATGGAGCCGGCTGGGCACGACGTAGTCGCGCGCGCCCTCAGGCGTGCTCTTGATCAGGATGGGCGTCTCGATCTCGACGAAGTCGCGCGCGTCGAGGTAATCGCGAATCGTCTTGATGACCTTGTGGCGCAAGATCAGGTTCTTCTGCAGCCGCTCGCGGCGCAGGTCCAGGTAGCGATACTGCAGGCGCAGCGTCTCATCGACGTCGGTGTCCTCGGCGATCTCAAAGGGCGGCGTCTTGGCTTCATTGACGATCGTGATCGCGCTCGCCTCAATCTCGATATCGCCGGTCGCCAGGTTGGGGTTGCGCGTCCCTTCCGGGCGGGCCCGCACCACGCCGCGGACCTCCAGCACGTACTCTGAGCGTACGCGTTCGGCAACCTGGTGTGCCTTCGGCGACTGCTCCGGGTTGGCGACCACCTGGGTAAGCCCATAGCGGTCGCGGACGTCGAGGAAGATCAGGCCGCCGTGATCGCGCCGGCGATGCACCCAGCCGCGCAGCGTAATCTCGCGCCCTTCGTCCTCGATGCGAAGCTCGCCGCAAGTCTGATACCGACGTGTCGCTACCATCTCTACTACCCCTCGGAAACCTGCTCGCGCGATCCGGCTCCCCCGCCGGAGCGCTCAGAATCTTTCACCTGCTGCCAAACGTCGTACAACTCTTCGATGGTGGACACCTCGACGTCGCCGAACACGTGCGGGTGACGCCGCACCATCTTTCCGCTAATTGCCTCCAGCACCTCTTCGATGCCGAAATCATGCTGCTCACGGGCGATCTGGGCGATCATCGCGATATGGAGCAGGACGTCTCCCAACTCGTCCGCCCGTTCCACTGCCGCGCCGCGCTCGAATGCATCACGTAGCTCGTCGATCTCCTCCAGCATCATCGGGATCAGCGTCTCCACCGTCTGCTCCCGATCCCACGGGCAGCCGCCGGGCGATCGCAACGTCGCGACGATGCGCTCCAGGCCGCTGAATGAACGCACCGGCCCCGGCTCACTTTCAGGCATGATCACGAGCGTCCCGGACGCATCCGGCCCCGCAATCGGAGCGCCCAGCGCGCGCTCGATGCGCCTGGCCGCCAGCGGTAGAACGCTCGCGCCGCGCAGATTGGTCACGACGAGTGGTCGGGCAGGGTCGATCGCCCCGCTCCCCGCGTCGAATGGATACTGGGCCTCAGCAATCGCAAGGCTCAACGCGTCGGCAACCTGTACGTCGGCCAACGGCCGCTCAATCGCCAACTGCCCGCCCTGCACCTGGATATCAAAGCGCTCCGCGAGCGCCTCGACCGTCGCATCGCCGACCAACCCTGAACCGGGCACGAGGTACACGCACTCGTCGGCCTGCCCGGCAAGCTCTTCGATGCGTCGCATCAGTGATGGGACGATGCCTTCAACTGGACCATCCTCGAACAGTCCATCGAACGCATCGACGAGCGCGAAGTCGCCGGCCAGCCAGTCCAGGGCAGGCGCCTCGAAGCGCGCCAGGACGGGGCGCCCGTCGAGCAGACTTCGCAGGCTACGCGCAGGGCCTTGACCGCCGAGGCCGATGACCTGAACGCGAAGGCTCACGAGCGCTCGGACACTGCCCGGTCGCCCGAACCGAGGGTCAGGACCGACATAAATGCTTCCTGCGGGATCTCAACGTTACCCACCATCTTCATGCGCTGCTTGCCCTCTTTCTGGCGTTCGAGCAGCTTGCGCTTGCGGGTCACGTCGCCGCCGTAGCACTTCGAGAGCACGTTCTTGCGCAGCGCCTTGACCGTCTCGCGAGCGATGACCCGGCTACCGATCGAGGCCTGCACGGGCACATCGAACATCTGCCGCGGGATGAGCTTGCGGAGCTGAGAGACGAGCTCGCGGCCGCGCGCATATGCCTCGTCGCGGTGGGTGATGACCGAGAGCGCGTCGACCGGCTGGCCATTGACCAGCACATCGAGCCGGACGAGGTTGCCCGGGCGCATCTCGCGGAACTGATAATCGAGCGACGCGTACCCCTGCGTGCGCGACTTGAGCTGGTCGTAGAACTCGACAATCAGCTCGCCCAGCGGCATCGCGAACTTCAGTGAGACGCGGTCCTCGTCGAGATATTCCATGTGCTCGTAGGTCCCGCGCCGGTTGGTGACCAGATCCATAATCGTGCCGATGTAGCGCGCCGGGCTGATGATCGTGATCTCCATGAACGGCTCGCGGATCTCCTGAATCTCGCCGGGGTCGGGCAACTCCGACGGGTTGTCGACCCGGATGACTTCGCCGTTGGTCTTGACGACCTCGTACTCGACGCTGGGGGCGGTCGCCAGCAAGTCGAGCTGGTACTCGCGCTCCAGCCGCTCCTGGATGATCTCCATGTGGAGTAGGCCAAGGAACCCGCAGCGGAAGCCGAATCCGAGCGCATCCGACGCGTCAGGCTCGAACACCAGCGCAGCGTCGTTCAGGCGCAGACGCTCCAGGGCATCGCGCAGTTCCGGATAGTCCTCGCTATCGACCGGGTAGAAGCCGGCGAACACCATCGGCTTGACTGGTCGGTAGCCCGGAAGAGGCTCTGGCGCCGGCCGCTCGGCGAGCGTCACCGTGTCACCGACCTGGCAGTCTCCGACGTTCTTGAAGCCGGTCGCGATGTAACCGACCTCGCCGGCACCGAGCTGCTCGACCGGCCGCATGTTCGGCTTGAAAATGCCGATCTCGATGACCTCGGACTCCTTCTTGGTCGCCATCATGCGAATGCGCTGTGCATTCTTGATCGTTCCCTCGACGATCTTCACGTAGGCCACCACGCCCTTGTATGGGTCATAGTGCGAGTCGAAGACCAGCGCCTTGAGCGGCGCGTCCCGATCGCCGCTGGGGGGCGGGATGTTGTCGACGATCGCCTGCAGAACTTCCGGGATGCCCTCGCCGGTCTTTGCGGATGCGCGGATGATCTCGTGTGGCAGCAGCCCGACCAGGTCGCTGATCTCCTTTTCTACCTGGTCCGGCATCGCGCTCGGCAAGTCGATCTTATTGATGACGGCAATCAGCGTCAGGTCGTTGTCGAGCGCAAGGTAGACATTGGCGACGGTCTGCGCCTCGATGCCCTGCGCGGCGTCGACGACGAGTAGCGCGCCCTCGCCGGCCGCCAATGAGCGGCTGACCTCGTATGAGAAGTCGACGTGGCCAGGTGTGTCGATCAGGTTCAGCTGATAGGTCTTGTCGTCCGCCGCCTGGAAATCCATCCGCACGGCGCGCATCTTGATCGTGATGCCCTTCTCGCGTTCGAGATCCATCGAGTCGAGCACCTGCTCCATCATCTCGCGCTTATCCACCGTGCCAGTGATCTCAAGCAGGCGGTCGGCGAGCGTAGATTTGCCGTGGTCGACGTGGGCAATAATGCTGAAATTACGGATGAGTTCCTGTGGCGCCATGGACTTCAATTCGTTACCTGTCAAAGAGATATAAAGTTCCAGCCAATTCGCTGGAACTCTCGCACTTGAGTATACCGGAGCGCGGCCACTTACCCCGCATCAACGGCCAAACCGGGGACCGATCAGCCGCTCGATGCGTGGCCCGATGACCGGCATCCGCGTGGTCAATTCCAGCACCTCGCGCGCGCCGACGGCGTAGGCGATGGCGAGGTAGACGGCGACAGCCGTCCCGAGGGCGTACGCGAACAGCAGATACGTCCAGATCGTGCGGCGCACGTCGGGGTCGGTCGCATCGCCGAGGAGGTTGCCGCTCCACCAGGCGTACGGTACGAACAGCGCGCCAGCAAGTAGCGAGCGCCCAGCCCGGCCGAGCAGTTCACGGCTGACGATCCCGATACGGCGCTGGAGTATGGCGAGCAGGACTGCGGCCTCGACCGTGCTGGCGATCGAGATAGACAGCGCCAGGCCGCGGTAGCCCATCGTCCGCGAAAGCACCCAGCTCAAGATGATATTGAGGACGACTGCCGACACCGAGATGATCACCGGCGTTTGCGTGTCCTGCATCGCGTAGTAGGCGCGCGTCAATGCCTCGATCACCGCCCAGCCGAGCAGCCCGAGGGCGAAGTAGGCGAGCGCCCCGGTCACCAGCGACGTGGACTGCGCGTCGAACGAGCCGATCTGGAACAGCACCTGGATGATGCTCTGGCGGTAGGTCACCAGGCCAATAGCCGCCGGGATACTCAGAAAGATCAGTGGCCCGAGCGCCCGGGCGAGTGTTTCCTTCATCTCCCCGAGCCTGCCGGTCTCGAACTGGCGCGCCAACCGCGGGAAGATCACGGTCGAGAGGCTCAGCGCGATAACGCCGTAGGGCAGCATGAAGACCTGGAAGGCATAGTTCAGCGCTCCGACGCTGCTCGTCGACAACCGCGACGCGAAGTTGGTCATAACGATGAAGTTGATCTGGAACGCTGCCTGGCCGACGACGCGCGGCGCCATGAGCCTGCCAACTTGACGTAACCCCGGCACGTCGCGATTCAGCAGCCAGGTAAGCCGCATGCGGGTGCGAAGCAGTCCGGCGAACTGGATCCCCGCGTGACCCAGCGCGCCGAGGATGACCCCGATCGCCAGCCCATAGATGCCGAAGCGGCCAGTCAGAAACAGCGCACCGAAGATGATCCCGGCGTTGTAGAGAATGGGCGCGAGCGCAGCCAGTGCGAAGCGCTCCTGCGCCTCGAGCATCCCCTTGAACGCGATGCCCAATCCCAGCAGCAGAGGAGAGAGGAGCAGTAGGCGCGTCAGGTTCGTTGCCAGCTCAGTGCGCTCGGCGTCGAGTCCCGGCGCGATCAGCCAGCTTACGAGCGGTTCCGCCAGCACCAACACCAGCGCCGAAGCGATCGCCAGCGCCACCAGCGTGTAGGACAGCACGGCGCTGGCCAGCCGCCAGGCGCCCTCCTCGTCCCTCCGGGCGAAGAAACCGGCAAAGACCGGGATGAAGGCGCTGCCGAACGCCCCACTCATGACGATCAGGAAAAGCAGGTCGGGTATGCGGAAGGCAGCGACGTAGGCGTCATAATCGGCCGAAGTGCCGAACTCGGCCGCGATAGCGACTTCTCGAAGCACGCCGAGCAAGCGGCTGGCGACGAATGCGCCACCGACGATCGCCGCGTTGCGCGCTACGCTGGCCCCGGCATAGCTTTCGCCGAGCGACGACTGCTCGAGCGCCAGTTGAGGCAGCTCAACGGTCTCTTCGAAGCGTGACATCGATTGCCTCAGTGGCGGTCCGGCGCGTCTCTGCATGGCCGGGAGATTGTACGCAAGATTGCCGGCCGCTGGCGGCGTTGGTACACTCGGTCGGTTGCACGCGGCCTTTTCGCCGCGCTGCTCGCCATGTCCCACAGAGTGGGACGGCGAATCAATTGAGTACTGATATTTGAATCACGATGATCGGGTAGGGGTAGCACGTTGGCACATAGCAAGCAGGCTCGCAAGCGCATTAGGGTCAATCAGCGCAAGGCGCAGCGCAACCGCGTCTATCGCTCGGCCTCGCGCACGCTTGTCCGTCGCGCACTGGCGGCGATCGAGTCCGGAGACGTCGAAGCCGCGGAGCAGGCAGTCGCTCGGGCGGTTCGTTATCTCGACAAGACCGCGTCCAAGGGCGTCATCCACAAGAACAACGCCGCCCGTCGCAAGTCGCGGCTGATGTCGAAGTTCAACCAGCTGCGGGCTTCCGCGTAGCCTCTATTTTCGCCTGAACTTTTCGGAGATCGCGGCCACCGCCGGCACGAGCACCGTGCCGGTGTTTGGCGCGCGGCCGCCCTTGACCAGCCACTCGGCGCGGCGCAGTTCCTCGGTCGCCGCGGCTGTGGCGTCTCGGTTGTCCCAGCCGGACTTGCGCCCGATGGTGGCCTTGAGCTGTCCGGCGCTGACGCCCGCCGCCTCCGCTACGGTGTCCGTCCCGTAGCGCTGAACCATCCTGGCCGCCAGAAACACCAACGGCTGGTAACCGACCTGGCCAATCACACGCTCCGGCGCCTCGCCGCTGGACAGCACGTTATCCAGTTCCCGCAGCGCATCGGCTGGCCGGCCTCCGTAGGTGTCGTCGTTCAGCTTGAAGGCTGTCACGCCGCTGCGGTCGGGCGTCAGCGCCTCGACATGACTGACCGCGACATCACCCGGAGCCGCGGCGGCGGCCAGTTTTTCGATCTCGGTCGCCAGCAGCCGCATGTTGATCGTCTGCGGATTCCAGCGGTCCTCCCGCTGCCAGGCATTCGGATACAGGCAGTCCAGAATCATCTTGACCGCGCGCGGGTCGACGCCAACACCGCAACGCTCGAAGCGGGCCGCGACCCAGCGCTCCATGTCCCGGCCGTACGGGATGTCGTGGGACTCGACGGTCCAGTCACGCGCGGCGGCCGATTTCAATATTCTCCGATTGCTGGGGATTCTCTGCGTAGTCGAAAGCACCACTACGCAGCCCGGCAACGCTTCCGCCAGCACGGCGTCCAGCTCGTCCCACTCCAGCGACAGGGCCTTGTCGATTCCAGGGACGCCGCGTAAGTGCAAGGCTCGGGCACTGCCGAAGAACGCCGGGGTCGTGACGGCAGCGCGCACGGCATCCGCCGTAGCGTCCTCAATGTCGATGACGTCTGTGCTGAAGCGTTGTGGGTCCGCGGCGTCGAGTATGGCCTGTACGCGATCTTCGATGTCGACTGCGTTGCGACCGTGGAGGATGGTTATCGTCGCCAAGCACATGCTCCCGCCGGTTTTTTCCGGGTATGGATAAGGGCGAGAATTGGAATTCGCGCGGACCAGCTTCGAGCCTGCAATCGCAGGTGGGCGTTTCGACTGCCTCAGCTCGTGAGGCCGAAGAACTCCCGAAAGCTAGTTCATGTAGGCTCGAGTTGCTATAGAACCCGCGCGCTCCAACATCCTCGCCCTGTTACCAAGTATAACAATCGCTTGAGGAGATCTCCGGCGCGCACCCCGCGCCGGTCGTGGATAGATTGTGAGACGCCATGCGAGTCGCCGTAACCCGCCGCCTGTTCGAGGCGCAGATCGACCGCCTGCGGGAACGCTATGAGGTCGTGACCTGGGACTCGGACTTGCCGCCTTCACCCTCGGAACTAGTCGAATTGCTAAGCGGCGCCGATGGTGCGCTCACCCTGCTTACCGACCGCATCGACGGCGACCTCCTCGACAAGTTGCCCGACCTGCGTGTGGTCAGCAACCTGGCGGTCGGCTTCGACAACATCGACGTTCCGGCGGCGACGGAGCGAAGCGTGGCCGTCTGCACCACACCGGATGTGCTGACCGACGCAACCGCCGAGTTCACGCTGGCACTGATCTTCGCGGCGGCCCGGCAGGTTGTCGCTGGCGAGCGCGCGGCGCGCGACGGAGACTGGCACACCTGGTATCCGATGCGCTTCCTCGGCATCGACCTCAAGGGGGCCAGGCTGGGGATCATCGGGCTGGGCCGCATCGGGGCCCGAACTGCCGAGCTGGCACAGGCACTAGGCATGCAGGTCGCATATTACGACCCAGGCACTGAAGACGAACGCTTCGAGCGCCAGTCCCTGGAGGACCTGTTGTCCCAATCCGACATCATCTCGCTGCATACACCCTTGCTGGACTCGACACGAGGCCTGATCGACCGCGATCGCATCCGCTTGATGCGAGACGACGCGATTCTCATCAACACGGCGCGTGGCCCAATCATCGATACCGATGCCCTGGTCGAGGCGCTACAGCAGGGCAAGTTCCGGGCCGTGGCGCTCGACGTGACCGACCCAGAGCCACTACCATCTGACCATGCACTGTATGGTTTCGACAACGTCATCATTACGCCGCACATCGCCAGCGCAACTGAGGCGACGCGTCTGGAAATGGCCCGGCTGGCCGTCGACAATATCATCGCCGTGCTCGAAGGTGGGGATCCGCCCAACTGCCTGAACCCGGAGGTACTCGACCGTGGATAAGTCCTCCCGCGTGGCCGTGACCGGCGTCGGCCTGATCACGCCGCTTGCCGTCGGCCGCGAGGAATCGTGGCGGCGGATCATCGCCGGCGAAGGCGGCATCGGCACGATCGCCGCCTTCGATGCCGCCGACTACCCGGTGCGCATCGCTGGCGAGGTGCCGGACTTCGACCCAATCTGCTACCTCGACCGCAAGGAGGCGCGCAAGACCGACCGGGTCATCCAGTTCGCCGTCGCCGCGGCCGGTGAGGCGCTCGAACACGCGAGCCTCGACATCTCCTCGACCGACTCCGAGCGCGTCGGCGTGTTTATCGGCACGGCCCTCGGCGGCATCGCCACGTTCGAGACCGGCGTGCGGGCGCTGCAAGAAAAGGGGCCGCGCCGGGTCAGCCCCTTCTTTGTCCCGATGTCGCTCGTCGACATGCCGGCCGGCTACGTCTCGATCCATTTCGGCGCGCGCGGGCCGAACATGGCCACGATCAGCGCCTGCGCCAGCGGCGCCCACGCCATTGGCGAAGCCTTTGAAGCCATTGCCCGTGGCACCGCCGACGTGATGCTCGCCGGCGGCGTCGAGGCGGCGGTGACACCGGCCTCGGTCGCCGGCTTCGCTGCGGCGGGCGCGCTCTCGTCCCGCAATGACGAGCCGGCACGGGCGAGCCGGCCCTTTGACGCCGAGCGCGACGGCTTTGTCCTGGGCGAAGGTGGGGCGATCG
>DATGQR010000196.1:0-10167 GCA_035304105.1 Thermomicrobiales bacterium
TGGTCGCCAACGGCTCGACCCTTCAACTCGGCATCGGAGCCATCCCAAACGCCGTCCTGGCGGCGCTGGAGAACCATGAGGAGCTGGGCATCCACACCGAGATGTTCAGCGAGGGGGTCATGGAGCTGGCGTGCAAAGGCGTCATCACCAATAGCCGCAAGAGCCGCTATCCCGGCCGCATCGTCACATCGTTCGTCAATGGCAGCCAGGAGTTGTACGACTTCGTCGACGACAACCCATTCGTCGAGTTTCACTCATCGGACATCGTCAACGACACCTTCGAGATTGCCCAGCAGCACATGATGGTCGCGATCAACTCGGCCATTGAGATCGATCTGACTGGCCAGGTGGTGGCCGACTCGATCGGAGAGCGCATCTACAGCGGCATCGGCGGGCAGATGGATTTCGTGCGCGGCGCGGTGCTCTCGCCGGGCGGCAAGGCGATCATCGCCCTACCCTCGACCGCGCGCGGAGGAACTCAATCGCGGATCGTCGCGCACCTCCAGCCGGGCGCCGGCGTGGTGACGACACGCGGTCATGTCCAGTACGTCGCCACCGAGTACGGCATCGCCAACCTCCGCGGCCTCTCGATCCGCCAGCGCGCCGCCGCCCTGATCGAGCTGGCCCACCCCGACCACCGCCCGGAGCTCCGCGCCGCAGCTGCTGGCCGCCGCCTCTTCGCCGTTACCTGAAACCCGAGCGCCGCGCAGCACCAGATCGTATCGCCGGAGCGCGAGTCGGCGGTTGACTTATCCTGCTCTGCGCCGCATGCTGGAAGCAGTCTCCCAAGTGAATAGAGGTGCAAGATGGTAGCAACCCATGAGATCCGTGCCGGCGCGCGCGTGAGCGGCAGCCACGGCGAGCGGCTTGGCGTCGTCAGCGCGATCCGGACCGACGAGATCAGCGGTGAGCCCAGCGCGCTGGTCGTGAAGACCGGTATCTGGCCGCTGACCAGGCACAAGATCCTGAGCGTTGACACGATCCGGCAGATCAACAACGACCCGGACACGATCGTTGTCAATGTCAGCAAACGCGAGTTTCGCGGCATCCCGCAAATCAAGAACTGAGCAGACCACGCCCTCGAGCTGCGTTCCGACACCGTAGAGCGGCCGTCCCCTGGCTCCCCGCCGGGGCGAGGGCGGCCGTGCCGATCGCGCTGAACCTCCCGCCAGTTTGTGACCTATGGCCTCCCAAAACCCTAAAGTTCCCCACCCGGCTTCCGATGATGCATCCGAAAGGAGCTTTCACTCCCGCCCACGAGCGGCGGGACAGTTCGGGTCAACCGGGGGCCGGCGCCGTTACCGCCGTGCGTGACTGGTTCGTGAAAGTTCAACTTCTACAGGTTCCAAGCGCACGGACGCGCGACCATGGACATTTGGCACGGGAGGCCTGTCCACTATGCGTATCAACACCAACATCGATGCGATGAACGCCCAGCGCAACCTGAACGTCTCAGGTGCGGCGTACGCCAAGTCAATCGAGAAGCTCTCGAGCGGCTTGCGCATCAACCGGGCCGCCGATGACGCGGCCGGCCTGTCGATTTCCGAGAAGCTGCGCTCGCAGGTGCGGGGCGTCAACCAGGCGATCCGCAACTCGCAGGACGGCATCTCGATGATCCAGACGGCGGAGGGCGCCCTCAACGAGGTGCACGAAATCGTCCAGCGCATGCGCGAGCTGTCGGTCCAGGCAGGTAACGACACCCTGAGCGCCGCCGACCGCGTGGCCATCGGCGATGAGCTGGTCCAGCTCCGCGACGAGATCAACGGCATCGCCGCGCGCACCAACTTTAACGGCAAGGCGCTGCTGGACGGCAGCCTAGCGACCGCGCAGGACACCGTCGCGTCCGATGTCGTCGTCGGCGCTACCTATGGCGCCACGGCCATCACGGCGCTCGATGTCTCCGGCGCCGAGGCGGGTGCCACCTACACCTTCTCCTACGATAATGCCACCGACGCGCTGACCCTGACGCGCAGCACCGACAACGTCGCGCAGACGGTGACGCTCGGCGCGAACTCCCAGACGCTCAACTTCGACGCGCTGGGCATCTCGGTGTCGCTGGCCGGCACCGACACCGCCGACAACATCGGCGCGGCGCTCGACGGCGACGCGATCGTCATGAGCGCTGCTTCGGGCAACGCGACCTTCCAGATCGGCGCCGACACAGGCCAGACGATCAGCGCCTCGTTCAACGCGATGAACGCGGCCTCGATCGGCGGCGCCACCAGCGTCGACGCGGCGGTGACGGCGTATGCCAACCTGAACACCTCGAGCACCGACGCTGACTTCAAGGCCGCCGCGGACGCGCTGCGCGACTCGCTCGACCAGGCTTTGGCCGACATCTCGGCCCAGCGCTCCGAGCTCGGTTCGGTCCAGAACCGCCTGGAGCACACCGTCAAGAACCTGGCGGTGACCTCGGAGAACCTGGCCGCGTCGGAGAGCCGCATCCGCGACGCCGATATGGCTGCCGAGACGGTCGCCTTCACCAAGGCGCAGATCCTGCAGCAGGCCGGCACGGCGATCCTCGCCCAGGCCAACCAGGCCCCGCAGTCGGTCCTGAGCCTGCTCCGCTAGCAGCTCTACCCCGACAGCCCGAACTGACCCAACAAGGGGCCGGCTCCTTGAAGGAGCCGGCCCCTTGTTAGTTCGTAGTCTGTAGGTCGTAGTTCATGGGAAGCTCCGCCCGATCCCCCTCTTCCCCGTTGTCTCTTCCCTGTACCCACTTCTCTCCCCCTAAAGTTCCCCGCGTCCAGGCCGATGATCAGCTTGAGAATCACTTTTCGCGCGTGATGGAGCACGCACGTTGAAACTCACACAGGAAGGAGGCGAGACATGGTCGATTTCCCGCAGCGCGTCGAGCAGACCACGAACGCCTCCCCGGCGCGCAAGGTTCAAGAGCTGCCCTTCCCGCCGTCGCGCCATCAGCGCGAGCCGGGCCCGGAGATCCCGAACCGGACCGCACCACTGACGGTCGAGGACAAGCTCGAACTACAGCTGGAGCCGGCCGCGATCCGGCAGCTGCAACCGAACACACACCTGAAGTTCGTCGTCCAGGATGACACCAACCGGGTCATCGTCCAGATCATCGAGAGCGAGACGAACCAGGTGCTCCGCGAGGTCCCGCCGAAGAGCCTGTCGGACGCCCTGGCCGCCCTCAACGGCGGCTTCGGCAAGCAGATTCGCTAGGAGAGCACGATGTCGGCAGGTATCGGATTCAATGGACTGGTCTCGGGCCTCGATACCGACCTGATCGTTCAGGCGCTGCTGCAGGCCGACCGCGCGCCGCTCACCGCCCTGGCTAACAGGCGCAAGGAGATCGTCGACCGCAACGACGCTGTCAGCACGATCAAGAGCCGCCTCTCCGCGCTCCAGAGCACGCTGACCAGCCTCAAGCTGGAATCGACGCTCAACGGCCGCACCGTCACGCTGAGCGGCGCCGACAGCAGCGCCGTCAGCGTCAGCGCCGGCACCAACGTCGCGCTGGGCGCCTACAAGATCGGCGTCGAGCGGCTGGCCACATCAACGACAGCCAGCTCAACCGCGCCGCTTGGCCAGGCCATCGACGCCAGCGCGGTCATCAAGGACGCCAATTTCGCGACCGCGATCACCAGCGGCACGTTCAAGATCAACGGCGTCGCGATCGACGTCGACGTCGACACCGACAGCCTCAACGACGTCATCAACCGCATCAACGCCAGCGGCGCCGGGGTGACCGCCTCGATCGTCAACGACGCGCACGGCCGTCCCAACCTGCTGCAGATCGAAGCCAATTCGCCGGGCGGGCCGATCCAGCTCGGGGCCGGCGGCGACACCAGCAATTTCCTGTCCGCCACGCGCATCGACGCCGCGCCGCGGGAGGGTGATGCCGTCGTCGCGACTGGCGGGCTCGGCGCCCTGCGCACCAGTCTGCCGCTCAACCAGGCCGACATGGGCGTCGCCGTGGCAGGGGCCGGCACGTTGACGATCAACGGCGTCGAGATCGACTACGACCCGGCTGTCGACAGCCTCAACGACATCATCGCCCGGATCAACGCGTCCGAGGCCGGAGTGACGGCCAGCTACGACGCCAGCAAAGACGCGCTGGTGCTCGCCAGCCGCAAGCAGGGCGCGACGCTGATCGACCTGGCCGACAGCGGCAATTTCCTGGCGGCCGTGGGCCTCGACGACCCCGCCAGCCAGCAATTGGGCCAGACCGCCAAGTTCACGATCAACGGCACGACCTACTACGCCAACTCCAACACCGTCACCAACGCCGTCCCCGGCCTGAGCGTGACCCTGAAGGGCGAGACGACCACCGAGGTCACGGCCAACGTCACGCCCAACACGGCCGGCGCGATCGACAAGATCAAGGCCTTCGTCAGCGCCTGGAACGAAGCGATGGGGCAGATCAGCGCCAAGACGCGCGTCGACGCCGAAGGCACCAGCGGCATCCTGTCCGGCGATGCCACGCTGCGCTCGATTCGCGACAACCTGCGCCGCTTCATCACCTCGCCGGCCGACGGCGTCAACGGCAGCTACACCACCTTCGCCTCGATCGGCCTCAACTTCGGCGCGATCGGCAGCGCCCCGGGCACGACCCAGGACTTGAAGTTCGACGAGGCCAAGTTCCGCGAAGCGCTCGAAGCCAACCCCAGCGCCATCCACGACCTCTTCGCGGCCAAGGCTCGCGGCGTCCTCTCGGCGCCCGGCGACGTGACAGCCGCCAGCGGGACGCCCAATGAGTTCACCCGGAGCGGGATCTACCAGATCGAGTCCGACGGCGCGGGGAACTACACCGTCACCTTCACCGATGAGAACGGCGTGGTCCACGAGCCGCGCCAGGTGACGGTCCCGCCCGGCAAGAGCAGCACCGAGCTGATTCCGGGGATGACGCTGACGACCTCGGACGTCCCGAGCGGCGCGACCTCGACGGTCGTCGTCACCCATCGCGAAGGCATCGTCGAGCGCATCGACAGTTATCTCAAGGGACTGCTCGGCTCGGGCGGCATCTTCAACGCGCGCCAGGACCAGGTCAACGCCCAGCTGAAGGCGATCGACGATCAGATCGCCCGGCAGGAGGACCGCATCGCCGACCGTGAGGTCACGCTCCAGCGCCGCTACGCCGCGCTGGAAGTGACGCTCGCCCGGCTCCAGTCACAGAGTTCCCAACTGACGGCGTCGCTGAGCTCGTTGTTCGCGTCGTCGTACAGGGACCGCTAGTCGTGTGGTTTTACCCCGGCGCAGGGATGAGCGCCGGGAGAGAGAGGGAGCGAGATGCTCGCCCATAATCCGTACGCACGCTATCGCCAGATCGAAACGCATACGGCGGATGGCCTTGATCTGGTCATCATGCTCTACCGCGGCGCGATTCGGATGCTCGGCCAGGCTGAGGACGCCATCGCCGGGCGCAACATGAGCGAGGCTCACAACTGGCTCATGCGAGTCCAGGACATCGTCCACGAGCTCAACCTGACACTCAACCTGGATGCCGGCGAGATCGCCGCGAACCTACGGCGCATCTACGACTACATGCTCGAACGGCTGATCGAGGCCAACACGACCAAGAGCCTGACCCCGCTGCGCGAGGTCAAGGCCCTGCTCTCCGACCTGCTCGACGGCTGGCTGGATGCTCGCGAGCGCATCCAGACTGGCGCGCACGCCGCGGCCGCGGCGGCCTAGCCGGGAAGCGGGGCAGGCCATGCTGCAGGCAACCGACATCGTCGCGGAGATCGCTTACGCGCTCGACCGCCAGGCCGAGGCGCTGGCCGCCGGCGACTTCGAGCGGCTGGAGGCGCTGACCGCTCTGACCGCCAGCCTGAACGAGGAATTGCTGGGCGCGCTCGACGGGCTGGATGAAGCCGGCCGCGTAGCCGTCGCCGAGCAGTTGACCGCGGCCGTCCAGCGCGCCGGGCAGCTCTGCGACGATGCCGCGGCCCAACGCGGTGAGACCCGCCAGGCGCTCAACAACCTGCGCACCGGGCAGACCGCGACCGCCGCCTACCGCCAGGCGCTGCCCCGCGAGGCGACGCTGCACTACTCGCGGCAGGGTTAACCCGATGACCGCCAGACGACATCGAAGGCCGCGCCTCTTGAGGCGGCCGGCCGCAGGCATCGCCGGCGCTGGTAGACCGCTCGCGGCGGCCGCGATTCTGGGGCTTGGGCTGCTGATCGGCGGCTGCGGCGATCTCGTTCAGAGCGACGGCCAGAGGAGCGCCGAGCGGCCCGGCATCGCAAACGTCCGGCAGCTCGGCGCCACCGGAAGCACGCGAGCTGAGGAGTACCGCGCCACGGCGACGGCGCTGGCTGCGAAATCGGAGGCCAGCCAGCCATCCGAGGAGAAACCGGCCGGGAAGCTCGGCGAGATCGTCCACCGGCTGCGGATGCCGCCGGCGGAGCGTATCCAGATACCCTCGCTGGAGATCGATGCGCCGGTCGAGGAAGTCAGTACGACGATCCAGAACGGCAGGCTGGTCTGGCAGGTGATCGACGACATCGTCGGCCACCACCACGCCTCGGCCAACCCCGGCGAGCCCGGCAACATCGTCCTGACAGGACATGTCGAGAGCCGCAGCGGCGGCGACGTGTTCCTCGAGCTGCCAGACATCGAGGTCGGCGCGGAGGTGATCCTGACCTCACCAGCAGGCGAGTTCCGCTACGTCGTCGCCTCGGTCGAGGTCCACCACGAATCCGAGACCAGCGTGCTTGCCCACGGCTATGAGGAGAAGCTGACGCTCATCACCTGCGTCAACGACGGCATCTTCGACCACCGCGTCGTCGTCACCGCCTACCCGGTCCAGCTGACCGCCTCCCGCTAGTGCCGTCGCGGATCGCAGGCATGGCACCTGTCTCCATGTTTTCCAGCCCATTCGGAGTACGTGCTGGATTCAAGGCCGCTCATCCCACCGCGCGTATCAATACGAAACGCAACGAGAATCGGCCAGCCATGCCCGAAACCGGGACTGCCGATCATCGCAGGAATGGAGCTTGTCTCCACCCTGCCTAGAGGCTCGACACCGAACAATGGGTGGAGACAGGCTCCACCCTTACGATATTGATTGACGACGGCTCCAATGAGCGGTCTAGCTCGTGGCTTCGTCTCCGGTATTGCGGAAATAGCGCGGGGCCCAGTCGGTGCCAGGGATGGCGCGGTCGCCACGCTCCAGCTTGCCGGCGGCGCGCAGGCGCACCCGGCGCTGGTAGGGGTCGTGCTTCTCGTCGACCAGCTCAGCCAGCACCGGACCGTGCCAGGACTCGAACTCGCCGCCATAGGGCTTGCATTGCAGATAGAGCACCTGGCCGGCTAGCTCGGCGAGCGCCTTGCGGGCCTCGGGGTCGGTGACGGTGATCTCGCCGCGCCACTCGTCCAGCGGCTGGAACTTCTCGGCCGTCTCATAGGCGATGATGCACCACCCGCTGGCGATCTCCTCGCCACCGCGCTCTCTGACAATCGTGCCCGGCAGGGTGCGAGTCTCAAGCGGCATGCGGATCACTCCTTCACCAACCTCTAACCAAACTATCGCCCGTTCGCGTCCGGCTATCTTAGCCGATCCCGGCGCCCGGCGAGCTAACCTCAACCAAGCCGCGCCGCGAACTGAGTGACCAGCGCCAGAACGGCCACCAGCGCGAAGAGCACGGCGGCATCTACGCCCGGCATGAAGCGCTGGCGAAACACCGGCGTCAACCCCAGCGCCGCCAGCGTGATCAGGCCCAGCACCGGGTGATACCACGGCACCCCGCGCAGCCCGTCAGTCAGCACCAGGAACAGCCCCAGCAGGACCTGCAGCCCGAGCAACCCGTGAGCGATGCCCAGCAGCCACCCTGGAGTGCGGTCCGATCGCCGGCTGTAGATCAAGGCGACGATCATGGCGAGCACATAGACGATGAACAGGCCCTCGCCGAGTCCGCGATGAAGTGTGTCCACAGGTGAACCCCTCCCCCGTTTCCACCCCCATCATACCGCCAATCTTGCGGGCATGAGGGCGGCGCTCATGCGCCGGGAGCCGCCAACACATGCACCCGCTCCGGTGGGATCGCCAGCCGCGCCGGCTTACCCGGGACCAACTCCAGGTTCTCTGCCGCCGTCGGCGACAGGCTGACCACCAGCGAGCCGCCCCCGACGTTGACCGTCACGGCGATCATCGAGCCGTGGTCCGCGACGTCGGTAATGACGCCCGAGATTATCGTCGAGCCAGCGAACCGGGCGGCGCTGCGGTCCTCGCGCAGGATGCGAATGCCCTCAGGCCGCACGACGGCCGTCGCTGGCGCGCCGTCCTTCCATCCCCCCGGCGCCAGCCTGAACGCGCCGAGCGGGGTCTCGAGCGCGTAGCCATACTCGCAGCGGACTACGCGCCCGTCGATGATGTTGCCGGCCTGGACCAGCCGGGCGACGTCGCGGTCGGCCGGGCGGTCCAGCACCTGACGCGGCTCCCCGACCTGGCGGATGGTCCCGGCGACCATGATCGCGATGCGGTCACCGACGACGGCCGCCTCCTCGACGTCGTGGGTGATGAAGATGGCCGGGATGCGTAGCTCGCGCTGGAAGCGGCGAAACTCACGTCGCAGATCGGCCCGCACCGGGGCGTCGAGCGCCGCGAAGGGCTCGTCAACCAGGAGCACCTTCGGCTCCGTCGCCAGCACGCGCGCGAAGGCCACCCGCTGCAACTCGCCGCCGGACATCTGAGCGGGCTTCGCGCCGGCCCGCTCGCGCAGCCCAAAGCGCTCCAGCAGCGCCAGGGCGCGCTCTTCCGCCTCGCGGGCCGGATAGCGCTTGCGCCCCCGACGGAGCGGCAGGGCGACGTTCTCCAGCGCCGTCAGATGCGGGAAGACGCCCGAGCGCTGGGGGATGTAGCCGATATCGCGGCGCTGCGGCTCCAGGTCGATCCCGGCGTCCGCATCGAAGACCGTCTGCCCGGCAATCTCGACCCGCCCGTAATCGGGCCGTTCCAGCCCGGCGATCATCTTGACCGTCAGCGACTTCCCGGCACCCGAGGGGCCGAAGAGCACCAGGGTCTCGTCGCCGAGTTCTAGATCGACATCGATCCTGATGCTCGGCAGCGCCAGCCCGACGCGCGCGACCAGCATCTAGCGAGCCGTCTCCGGCGACGTGCACGTCAGGACCTGGAAGATGATCAGGACGGTGAAGGAGACGGCGATCAGGATGCCGGAGAGCGCGATCGCCGTGCTCAGGTCGCCGCCCTCCAGCGACTGGTAGATCGCCAGCGGCATCGTCTGGGTGCGGCCAGCGAAGTTGCCGGCGAACATGATCGTCGCGCCGAACTCGCCCAGCGCCCGCGCCCAGGTCAGCACCGCTCCGCTGAGCAGCGCCGGGAGCGCCAGCGGCAGGGTGATCGTCCGGAAGATCGTCAGCCGCGAGAGGCCCATCGTGGCGGCGATCTGCAGATAGTCATCATCAATCGTCTCAAAGCCGGCGCGCGCCGAGCGAATGTAGAGCGGCATCGCCACGAAGGTCTGAGCGATGACGACGGCGGCCATCGTGAACGGCAGCTCGACGCCCAAAAAGCCCGACAGCGCCGGCCCCAGTACGCCGCGCCGCCCGAACGCGATCAGCAGGGCGATGCCGGCCACCGCTGGTGGCAGCACCATCGGCAGGTCGATCAGCGTCGAGACGACCGCCTTGCCGCGAAAGCGGTAGCGCGCCAGCAGGTAGGCCGCCGGCGTGCCGAGCGCGACCGCAAGAGCCAGCGTGATCGCCGTGGTGACCAGCGAGAGCGCCAGCGCATCCTGCACCAGCGGGTCATCGAGCGGCCGGATGAGCTGCTGGTCCTCGATGCCGCGCAGGAAAATCGCGGCCAGCGGGATCAGGATGAAGGCCAGCAGCACGCCGGTCGAGAGCCAGAGCAGGCTGTCCGGCGCGCGGAAGCGCCGCCAGCCGCGCGGCCTGGACGCCCGGCCGGCGGGCTCGACGTATGGACGCGGCAGGCGCGGGTCGCTCATCCCGTCTCACCGGCCCGGAAGCCCCAGCGCGCCAGGATCTCCTGCCCCTCCTCGGAGAGCACGAGCTCGATGAACTCTCCGGCCAGTCCGGTATCGCCGCCCGACAACGCGACGATCGGGTACTCGGCGATGATGTTCAGCCCGTCTGGGATCGGGATCAGCCGCACATCCTCGGCCACATCCGGAGTCACGTCCGTCTCATAGACGATGCCGGCGTCGGCCTCGCCCAGCTGGACC
>DATGQR010000197.1:0-6154 GCA_035304105.1 Thermomicrobiales bacterium
TCCCGGTCGAGATGCCCTTCGAGTTCGAGTACTTCGGCGAGACCTTCAGCGAGTTCCAGGTCTCCAGCAACGGCTACATCGCCTTCGGCGGCACCCGGGCCACGACCTTCTCGAACACGGCGCTGCCCAATCCACGCGATCCCAACGGCACGGTCGCCGTCCTCTGGGACGACCTCAGCCCGCAGGATGCCGGCGGCGTCTGGGTGCGTACCGTCGGCGAAGCGCCGAACCGCCGGGTCGTCGTGGCCTGGGTCGACGTGCCGCGCTTCAAACTGCACGGCGGCGGCACTTTCGAAGTGATCTTGGAAGAGGGCAGCAATGACATCGTCATGCAGTACCTCGACCTCAACTTCGAGTCAGAGACGTACGACCGGGGCGGCTCGGCCACCGTCGGCCTGGAGAACCCGGCCGGGACGGTCGGCGTCCAGTTCTCCTACGACGAGCCGCTGCCGGAGCAATACATCGGCCAGACCGCGATCCGCTTTACGGCCGGCACGCCGCCGGAGCCGGTGATGAACATCGACGCGCTGGCGGACGGGCAACAGAATCGCCCCTACTTCGCGCTGCTCTCGGCCCAGGGCGGCAGCGCGCCCTTCACCTGGAGCATCGCCGCTGGCGAGCTGCCGCCCGGCCTGGCGCTCGACCCGGCGACCGGCATGATCACCGGCACGCCAGCGGCGGTCGGGACATTCGCGTTCACGGCCCAGGCGACCGACAGCGGAGGCCTGTCGATCAGCGCCGAGTACGCGATCACCATCCTGCCGAACTACACCGTTAGCGATGGCCCTTACGAGTGGATCGAGGTCCGCGAGGGCGGCCAGCGGCTGGAGCTAGAGAGGGACGACTCGGCGGTGAACATGCCGCTGCCGTTCGAGTTCACCTTCTACGGCGAGGTGTTCAACGAGGTCCAGGTGGCGGCCAACGGCTATCTGGTCTTCGGCGGCAGCCAGGCGACGGCCCTGCGGAACGTGCCGATCCCGACGACGACAGCCCCCAATGGTCTGGTCGCCGTGCACTGGGACGACTTGAACCCTGATGTCGGCCAGGGTGTCTGGGTCCAGGTGGTCGGCGAAGCGCCGAACCGCCGCTTCGTGGCCAGCTGGATCGACGTGGCGCGCTTCAACCGCATCGGCGCGGCCACCTTCCAGGTGATCCTGGAAGAGGGCACGAACCGGATTATCTACCAGTACCAGGATGTCGACTTCGACGACGACCGCTACAACTTCGGCGCCTCGACGACGATCGGCCTTGAATCCCCGAGCGGCACGATTGGCAACCAGTTCAGCTTCGACTCCCCGGTCCTGGCGCCCTACGAAGGCCAGAAGTCGATCGTGTGGGAGCAGGAGTAGGGAACGGAGTTTGTAGTTTGTAATTTGTAGGAAGAGGCTCCCTCCCCCTGCCCCTCCCTCCGGGTACCCGCTTGCGGGTGTGAGGGAGGGGTGCCCACTGGGCCGCGGGTTGGCGGGTGAGGGTCTTCTGTCTTTCCCTGTTCCCTCTTGCCTGTTCCCTATTCCCTACACTGCGTAGTGCTTGAGCTCGATGCCGTGGCCGTCGGGATCCCGGATGTAGAGGGCGGAACCGGGGCCGTAAGCGCCGCGGCGGTTGGTGACGGGGCCTTCGGTGATCGGGATGTTCAGCTCGCGGCAGCGGGCGGCGACGGCGTCGAGGTCGGCCGGCTCGATGACGAGCGCCACGTGGTTGTAGCCACCGCGCTCGGGGGACCAGTCGCCGTCGTTGGGCTGGACGTCGATCAGCGCGTCGCCAGCGCGGAAGGAGGCGAAGCGCATCCGGCCGTCGTTGTCCTTGTCCAGTCGCACCAGTCGCAGGCCGAGGACGCCGGTGTAGAAGTCAATCGCACGCTGCATGTCGCGCGTCTTGACATTGATGTGCTCCATGCCGATCACGGTCACCAGAGGTTCTTGTACTGACATCAGATCAATTCTTTCGGTACAAGCGATTCCTTCACGATACCCAACGCCTAAGCCCTCTCGGCTATGCCCGCGAGCGGCAGATCGGTGATGAACATGTGGCCGGGGGCGTGGGTGATCATCAGTTCGGGCTTGCTCTCCAGCGCGACGGCCTGGGGCGTGACCCCGCAGGCCCAGAAGACCGGCACGTCGCCGGGCTCCATAACCGGCGGGTCGCCCCAGTGGGGCGCCGAGAGGTCATCGATGCCCAGCGCGGCCGGGTCGCCGGCGTGGACCGGCGCGCCGTGGACCCGCGGGTAGCGGCCCGACACCGCAGCGGCCAGCGCGACCTGATCGGCCGGGATCGGGCGCATCGAGACGACTAGCGGGCCGTGGAACTTGCCGGCGGGAATGCACTGGCGATTCGTGCGCCACATCGGCACGATGGTTCCGGCCTCGATGTGGCGCATGGGGATGCCGGCCGCAAGGAGGCCGTGCTCGAAGGTGAAGGAGCAGCCGAGCAGGAAGGCGACCAAATCATCCCGCCAGTGGGCGGAGATGTCGAAGGGCTCGTCGATTAGCTCGCCGGCGCGATAGACGCGGTAGCGCGGCAGGTCGGTGCGCAGGTCGGCGTCCGGCGCGGCGGCTTCCGGGCGCGGCGAGCCAGGCGCGGTGACATCGATGACCGGGCAGGGTTTCGGGTTGAGCCGGCAGAACTCGGCGAAGTCGGCGGCATCGGCTTCCGGCAAAATCACCAGGTTGGCCTGGACATAGCCATCGGCGAGCCCGGCGGTGGTCCCGGTCCAGCGGCCTGCGCGGATGGCGTCCCGCGCGCCACCGGGCATGAACTGGCGAATCTGCGCGCCGGTCAGCATGGCGTTCATCGACGGCCCCTGTTCGTTGGTGTGGCAAGTCTGGCCTATTGTAGCGGCAGATGCGCCAGCGACCCGCTTGCTCGCGGCTCGGCGCAGGCGCGACAAGATGGGCGAGCTGGGTCGAGATGAAGGCGGCGCAGTTTCATGCGGCAACAGAAGGGCGCGGGGGTTCCCGGCGGGCGCATGAAAGGAATTGCGCTATTTGGAGGCATAACCAGGCCGTAGAGCAATCTAAGAAGGGGAACCGCCGGCCCAGTGGGGGTGAGCCGGCGGCCAATCAGGGGAAAGTTCACAGGGTGTGGGGGCACCCTATGTTATAGAGACGAATCTCTGGACTCTAAAGTTCCCAACATCGAGGACGAAGACGTCGCCATCCCCATCGACGCCGACGCGGTAGGGAGAGTTGAACTGGCCGGGGCCGTTCCCAGCAGCCCCGAACTGGGCCAGATAGGCGCCGTCCGCGTCGAACTTCTGGGTGCGGTCGTTGTTCAGGTCCGCGACGTAGACATAACCGTCGGCGTCGACATCGATGCCGGTCGGGTAGTCGAACTGACCGTCGCCGCTCCCGAACGAACCGAACTGAGTCAGGTACTGGCCGTCGAGGTCGAATACCTGGACACGATGGTTATTGCTGTCGGTCACGTAGACGCGCTCGCCGTGGACCGCGATATCGACCGGGTCATCGAACTGGCCGTTGCCATTGCCGGGCGAACCCCACTGCGTGATGTAGTTGCCGCTGGCGCTGAACTTCTGGATGCGCGCGTTCCCCAAATCGACGACGTAGACATTACCGCTAGCGTCGACCGCGACTGCCCAGGGGTCGTCAAACTGGCCATTGCCCGAGCCGAGCGTGCCCCACTGGGTGACGTACTCGCCCGACTGGGTGAACTTCACGATCTTGTCGTTGCCGGAATCGGCCACGTAGACGCTGCCGTCCGGGCTGGCGACGACTGCAATCGGGACGTCGAGCTGGCCTGCGCCATTGCCGGACTCGCCGAACTCCATCAGCCAGTTGCCGGCGCCGTCGAACTTCTGGACGCGGTCGTGGACATGGTCGGCGACGTACACATTGCCGTCCAGATCCACCCCCATAGCTATGGTCAGCGCGCCGAAGCGGCCGCGGCGATCGTCCTGCCACTGGTCGAGGTAGATGCCGTCACGATCGAACTTCTGGACGCGGCCTAGCGAGTAGTCGGCGACGTAGACATTGTCCGCGCCGTCGATTGCCAGGCCATAGGGAAGCTGGAACTGGCCATCACCGTCTCCAACGCCGCCCCAGCTGGTGATGAAGACGCCATTGCTCGTGAATTTCTGGATCCGGTCATTGCCGGTGTCGGCGACGTAGACGTTGCCCTCGCTGTCGACATCGATGCCGATCGGCGTGACGAATTGGCCGTCGCCATTGCCCGGAGTACCCCACTGAGTGAGGTAGGCGCCGGTGCTGTCGAATTTCTGGACGCGGTGGTTGAAGGTATCGGCGACGTAGATGTTGCCGTCTGCATCGACCGCCAGGTCATAAAAGACCGCGAACTGGCCGTTGCCGGCGCCGAACGAGCCGAACTGACCGAGATAGGTGCCGTTCAGGGTGAAGCGCTGAACGCGGTTATTGGTCGAATCTGCCACCAGTAGCTGATTGCCATTGACGGCGAGGCCGGTCGGGAAGTGGAACTGGCCATTGCCGGCACCGAAGCTGCCCCACTGGCTGACGTAGGCGCCGTGCTGGTCGAATTTCTGGATACGGTGGTTGTTCGTATCGGCGACGTAGACGTTGCCGGCCGCGTCGGTGGCGACGCCGCGCGCGTTGTTGAACTGCGAGTTGCCCGCGCCCGTGCTGCCCCACTTAGTCAGGAACATGCCGCCGGTCGTGTACTTCTGGACGCGGTCTGAGGCATCGTCGAAGATGTACAGGTGCCCACTTTCACTCACCTCGAGCACCGACGGACCGTCGAACAGCGTGCTGGTGTCGAGCGCGGAGCCGAACTGCCCGGCGTACTCGTAGTTGAGGGCCGGCTCCGGGGCCGGTTCTTCGGTCGGCTCCTCTGGCTCATCCGTCGGCTCGTCGGTTGGTTCCTCGGCCGGCTCACCTTCTTCGGCCGGGATCTCGGCATAGCGCCAGTTGTAGTAGTGCTGACCAACGTTGCCGGCCTCGACCTGCCAGCCCTCCGAGTTGCCCGGCGTGTAGGTCAGGCAGCGGCGCTCGAAGCACTGCAGCAGGACATCCTGATACGTCCCGGCCACTTTGACTTCCGCCCAGTAGGCTTCGGTGATCGGCAGGCCGGTGGCGTAGAAGTCGGACTCGAAGAGCCGGGCGTTCACAAACGCTCCGTCGACATAAACCACGCCAGTGGACTGCATGAAGGCCCAGAAGGGCGAGGCGACCTGGTGGTCGATGCCGGGCACGACGACGTGGTGCGCGGCCGTGACGCCGTGGGCGGCCAGCGACGGGTCGGTGGTGATGTTGCCGTCGCGGTCGACCCGTTGGGTAATCGTCGCGCCGTCGGGCAGCGCCGGCTCGTCCAACAGCAGCGCGATCGTCGCGTAGGTCGGGCCGGTGGGGTCGTCCTGGTCACCGGCGACGTTGCCCTGGGCCGGGTTGTGCTGCTCGAACGTGGCATCGCCGAGCTGCAGCTTGCCAGTCACCAGCTCGACGACCAGCAGGCCGTTAGTGACATACCAGGGCGAACTCGGGTCGCCGCCCGGATTGGTGATCTCCATGCGCGACTTGTCGAAGTACTGCACCTCGCGCGTGCCGCCCGGCGCGTCGACGTAGGCTTCGCCGATCGAGCCGCTGAAGGCTTGCGGCCCCCACATCCAGGTGCGGTTGGCCTGTCCGCTGGCGACCGGGAGATCCGGGCGCGCCCAGGTGCGCTCGAAATGCGGGTTGGCCGGGTCGGCGGCCGCGACCTGGAGGACCGCCGAGAGGATCAAGATGCCGGTCAGGGCCAGCACCGCCAGGAATTGAAGCGGGCTGCCGATGAACAGGTCCGGCCGTGGCGATGGACGGGCCATCCCACGTCCGGCGGTAGCGAATCGTAAACGCGCCATCACGCGCTCCCTTCTGCCTCGAAACACCGGGGGGAGTCACCGGCGCCGCTGCCGGTCGATCCCCGTTCGCTGTTCTCAAGACAGACGAGGGGCGGGATTCTTACAACTTTCGAGGTTCACGCCGGATCATCCGCCGGCTGCAGCACGACACGCATCACGCGATCGCTCACGCATGCATCAAGTGAAGAAGGTCGGGGCCCGGAATCCGCGGGCCACACAGTGATGTCCCGATGGGCCGGGTTATTCGAGCGCGGCGTAGAGATCCACCGGGTTGCCATCGGGGTCGAGGACGGTAGCGTAACGCTGGCCCCAGGGGGCGTCGAAGGG